>DATEJC010000612.1:0-2860 GCA_035278345.1 Bradyrhizobium sp.
TTCCGCAAGAAGCTGCTGCCGATCACACCGGAGGGCGTGATTTCCGACACCAAGGCCGCGCTGACCGGCAAGCTCTCGCACGACGATCTCACCAGGTACAATTACGTGCAGAAGCTGCTCTATGCCGGCATCATCATCGTCGGCGTGCTGATTGTGCTGTCGGGCTTGTCGATCTGGAAGCCGGTGCAGCTGCAATGGCTGACGGCCTTGTTCGGCGGCTATGACGCCGCGCGCTACGTCCATTTCTTCTGCATGGCGGCGATCGTCGCCTTTATCGTGGTGCATGTGGCCCTCGCACTGATCGTGCCGAAGAGCCTGCGCGCCATGATCATCGGCCGTTAGGAGAGGGCTACATCATGGTCCGCAAGCGCTTCATCATCCCCGGCGTCGACAAGAAACTCCTGGTGCGCGACGCCACCAGGGTGATGCCCGATCTCACCCGCCGCCGCTTCATCACCGGCGGCGCCAGCCTCGGCGCGCTGACGCTGCTGACCGGGTGCGACGTCGTCGACAGCTCCTCGGCCGAGGAAATGCTGAAGAAGGTTTCGAAATTCAACGATGCCGTGCAGTCATGGATATTCAATCCGAACACGCTGGCGCCGACCTTTCCCGAAAGCGCGATCACCAAGCCGTTCCCGTTCAACGCCTATTACAGCGTCGACGAGGCGCCTGAGGTCGATGGCAAGAGCTGGAAGCTGGAGGTGCGCGGCCTCGTCGACAACAAGAAATCGTGGACGCTGGACGAGCTCTATGCGCTGCCGCAAGTCAAGCAGGTCACGCGCCATATCTGCGTCGAGGGCTGGAGCGCGATCGGCAGCTGGACCGGCACGCCGCTGCGCGATTTCCTGAAACTGATCGGTGCGGATACCAAGGCGAAATATGTCTGGTTCCAGTGCGCCGACAAGGACGGCTACAATTCGCCGCTCGACATGGCGAGCGCGCTGCATCCGCAGACCCAGATGACCTTCAAGTTCGCCGACGAAATCCTCCCGGTCGCCTACGGCTATCCGATGAAGATCCGCGTGCCGACAAAGCTCGGCTTCAAGAACCCGAAATATGTGATCTCGATGGAAGTCACCAACGACTACAAGGGCGGCTACTGGGAAGACCAGGGATACAATTCGTTCAGCGGAAACTAGGCCTTCAATTTGCGCTGAAACGCCGAGAGCAGCGCGCCGAGCGCGAGCATTGCAGCCGATACATTGAGTGCGGAGGAGAGACTTCCAACCGCATCGGTGATCGCGCCGACCGCGATCGGGCCCAGCGTCTGGCCGATGCCGAAGGCGATCGTCATCGCGGCGATCCCGGCAGGCCATTCGGCCGGCGGATAGTTGAGGCGGACGAACGCCGTCGTCGATCCCACCACTGCGAAGAAGGCCACGCCGAACACCAGCGCGGAGACGGCGAGCAGGATCGGCGAGTGGCCGAAGATCGGCAGCGCCGCGCCGATCGCGTTGGTGCCGAGGATGATGGTGGTGGCAAGCCCGCCGCGATCGAGCGCCAGCACCCGCCGCCACACCCATGGCGTGGCGAAAGCGGAGATGCCGATCAGGCCCCAGAATGTCGCCTGGGCCGTCGCTCCTCCGCCGCCGTCGCGCACATAGGCGATCATGAAGGTCATGTAAGCGATGTAGCCCGCGCCGAACAGGAAATAGGCAGCGAGATAAATCAGCACGGGCCTGATCGAGAATTTTATGCGTACCGTAGAATCGAATTGACCACTGCCGCCGAGCGGAGCCAGCACGAGCGGCACGAGCATGACCAGCGAGAGCAGCGTCAGCGCCCACCACACGATCCACCACGAGCCCGGTCCGAAGGCTTGCAGCGTATACGGCGCGATCAATCCGGAAGCGAGGATGCCGACGCCGGGACCTGCATAGAACAGGCTGAGCAGGAAGTTGGCGCGCGAGGGGCGTGTCTGCGCGATGGTTGCCGCGAGCGCGCCGCCTCCGACGAAGCCGGCGGCGGCCGCAAAGCCCGCCAGCAGCCGCGCGAAGCTCAGCGCGATGAAGTTGCCCGTCAGCGCGCAGAGCGCCAGCGACGCCACGCAGGCGACGGTGCCCCAGATCACGCTCGGCGCGAGGCCGAAACGCTTGATCAGGGCCGAGGCCGTCAATGCGCCGGCGAGATAGCCGACCGCATTGATGGTGTTCATGAAGCCCGCCGCCGAATAAGACCACGAAAGCGAATCGCGCATGTCGGGCAACACGAGCGCATAGGCAAAGCGGCCGATGCCGAGCCCGATGGTCGGCGCCAGCGACAGGATCAGGATCAGCCGCGCTGGATGCGGGTAGGGCTGGGGATGATCGGGAGATTTCACGCAAAGCTCCGGCAGGCGTCGCACTTTGGCAGGCGGCGATGCGGCTGCACAGGGGGGGGACGCTGCAGGGGTGTCTTGCCGTCAGCGCTCAGCCTGCCAGCACCAGCGCGACCCCGGCGACGGTCAATACGGTGCCGCTGACGATGCGCGGGGTGATCGCGAAATGTTTCAGCACGATGGCGCTGAGCAGCAGGGTGACGAGCGGGAAGATCGCAATGATCGGCGCGACCAATGTGATCGGCCCGTGGCGCACGGCGGCGAACATCGTCAGCGTCGCCAGACCATTGCCGATGCCGGTAATGGCGAACCAGATCAGACCGGAGGCCGGTGCTTTCGCGACGAAGCTTCCCTTCCGCACGCGCTGCACGATCAGCACCACCAGCGATGACACGATATAGCCGATGAGGCAGGCCCAGAGCGGGCTCGGCCACACTTCAAGGCCCAGCTTGACGATCGGCGGGATCACGCCACGAACCAGCGCGGCGGCGAGCGGCAGCAGCAGCGCCCAGCTTCGCCAGTGGCCGAGGTCGCGCGGCCGGG
>DATEJC010000613.1:0-2512 GCA_035278345.1 Bradyrhizobium sp.
ACCGTCCGCCGTCGCCGCGCCGATCGTCACGTTCGACAGCACCATCGCCTCGCCCGTCGCCGCGCGGCCGTTCGGCGCGAGCGTCAGGCTCCCGAGCTCGATGCGCGTGGCGAGGCCGAACGCGAGGCCGTCGCCCACGGCTGGCGTCGACCACTGCAGGCCGCCGCCGTAGAACACGAGATCCTTGAGGATCACGCTGCCGTTCCTGACGTCGAAGCCGCCGGCGTTCACGCCGAAGTCGTAGGCGACCTGCCAGACTTCGCGGCCGGCCGCGTTCTCGGGAAAGGCGATGTTGATGATGTCGGCGCGGCCCTGGCCGCCCGCGCTGATGTCGAGGCGGTACGGATCGGCGAACGGCGCGTCCGTGTTGTCGGAACGCGATGCGGCCAGGTTGCCGACGCCGAGGCTGCCGCCGCCGGGCGCGTAGTAGCGCAGCTCGGCGTTGCCGCTCATGGCGAAATTCGAGAGGTTGAAACTCATGCCGTCGCGCCCCGCCACCTTGGCGAGCGCGCTGTCCGGCAATGGTTCGAGCGCGGCGGCCAGCGCCGGCGCGGACAACAGCATGGCGGCGGCGACGGCGCGCATCAGTGCCCCGCCGCGTTATTGACCGGCACGGTGCCGGTGAGGTTCAGCGCGGTCAGCTTGTCGCGCCAGTTCAGCCAGATGCCGGCCTGCGCCTCGGTCAGCGCGGGCATGCCGGCCGCGGCCTGGAATGTCACGGGCTGCTTGAGGATCGCGATCCAGAAATCGCGGCTCGGACCGTTCGCATCGCCCGCCGTGACGCCGCCCACGTTGGCGAGCGGTGTGCAGCCCGCGCACGTGCCGTCCCAGCGCTTGCCGCCGCCGGCGTCGTTCATGCTGTCGATGATGCCGGCGGCGCCCGCGTCGATGCGCATGGCGCCGGACAGTGTGGCGATCTTCATGCCGATGTCGCCCGAGATGCCGTCGAAGCCGAGGCGCATGCCGACGATCTCGCGCTGGCTGCCGCTTCCCGCGGCGGTGTTCTTGTAGACGAATTCGAAATAGGGATTCGTGATCTGCACGAGCCGCTGTGCCGCGGACGCGTCGGTGCGGCCGAATTGCAGCGCGCCGATGTCGAGGTCGGCGCCGGACCCGTTGCGCGGCGCGTACGTGTACTCGCCCAGGCGCATGTTGGCGAGGTTGGCGTTCAGCGTGACGTCGGCGTCGAGGCTGATGCGCGTGAAATCGAAACCGCTGTAGCTGGAGTTACTGACCGTGAACAGGCCCTGGCCGCTGACTGTGGACAGTTCGGTGTCGGACATCGCGCGCATCTGGGCCGATGCCGCGCAGGGCAACAGCGAGAGTGCGACGATGGATGCGGCGAGCAAGGTGCGCATGGTCGAACCAGAGGGAAAACGAGCTCAAAAAAACGGCCCGGGGCAAGCCCGCGGGCCGTCCATCACCCAACCCGGGCCGCTCAGTGCGCCCAGATGTAGACGGTGGTGCCTTGCAGCTTGATGTCGTTGGCGGCGAACGAACCGTAGGAAGCGGTCGAGTTGCCCATCTTGATCGAGTCGACCGACATGCTCAGGTTCTTGTTGGTGTCGATCAGCGGGATGGCGATCTTGACGACGTCGCCAGCCGGCATGAAGGCGGCCAGGCCGGCACCGCCGGTCACGCCCAGGACGCTCGATGCGCCCGACGCCGCGCTGGCGTCGGCCTGGAACGTGGCGTTGTTGATGATGTCGATGGTTGCAGCGATGGCACCGGCGATCTTGATGTTGTTGAAGCTCACCGAGCCGCCTGCGGTATCGGTATCCGTGTAGACGAACGAACCGATGTTCACATGCAGGTCAGCGGCGATCGACACACCGTCACGGCCCGAGACCTTGGACAGTTCGGCATCGGCGATCGGGGTCAGGGCCGATGCGTACGAAGCGATCGAGGACAGGGCGGCAACGACGGTCAGTTGTTTCAGCAGTTTCATGGTATCTCCAGTGTTATTGTGATCGACGGAATCTCTTCGGGCTTACCCGCGCGTCCGCATCGGTTCCTCTGCGGCTTGTGGCCAATCGGGACGGCTGCGTCGGGACCGCTTTTGCCTTAATTGGAAGTCAATTAAGTGGAAATAATGTTATTCCTTCCAATGCAATAACCACATCGTTTTGTCCTTGCCCGGGAAGCCAAATCGATGGATTCCCGAGCCATAAAAAAACCCGCTGCGAACAGCGGGTTTTTCGTTGGAACCGGTGAAGCTTATGCGGCTTCGCGGCTGGCCTTCTTGCGCTCGTGCTCTTTCAGGTGGCGCTTGCGCAGGCGGATGCTCTTCGGCGTGATCTCGACCAGTTCGTCGTCCTCGATGAACTCGACGGCGTATTCCAGCGACATCTGGATCGGCGGCACCAGGCGGACGGCTTCGTCGGTACCCGACGCGCGCACGTTGGTCAGCTGCTTGCCCTTGATCGGGTTGACGACCAGGTCGTTGTCGCGCGAGTGGATGCCGATGATCATGCCTTCGTACACCGGGGTGTTGTGCTCGACGAACATGCGG
>DATEJC010000614.1:0-4448 GCA_035278345.1 Bradyrhizobium sp.
AGGGGCTGTCACCGCAAAACAGGATAGAGTCAAAACGCCGAAAGTCCCCCTCACCCGGATTGCATCTGCGATGCAACATAGCCGCAGCTCCGCTGCGGCGTCGTTTTTTGAACGGCCGCCGAAGGCGGCCTATGCCTCTCCCCGCAAGCGGGGCGAGGTGAAGACAAAAATGCCGCTCTAGAAGACCGTCATTGCGAGCGAAGCGAAGCAATCCATTTCGCCGCCTGGGGAAAGATGGATTGCTTCGTCGCTACGCTCCTCGCAATGACGACCTAAATCTTACAGCAGGCCCGCGCCGCGCGCCCACTTGTACTTGGCGCCGAGCACCTCGACCGGCAGTTCGGTCGAGTAGGCATAGGCCGGGATGCCGTTCTGGTAGAGATATTCGGCGGCCTCCTCGACCTCGACGTCGCCGGCGAGCGAAGCGACAATCGGCTTCACAAAGCCCTTGGCTTCCATCTCCTTCTTCACCTCGACCATGTTGCGGGCGAACACCATCGGCGGCGTGACGATGGTGTGCCAGTAGCCAAGGATCAGCGAATGGATGCGCTCGTCCGACAGGCCGAGTTTCACGGTGTTGATGTAGGTGATCGGCGGCTCGCCGCCGGTGATGTCGACGGGATTGCCGGCCGCACCGAACGGCGGGATGAACTTGCGGAACGCCGCATCGAGATCCGGCGGCATCGACATCAGCGACAGGCCGTTGTCGACACAGGAGTCCGACAGCAGCACGCCCGAGCCGCCGGCACCGGTGATGATCAGCACGTTCTCGCCCTTCGGCGTCGGCAGCACCGGCATACCGCGCGCGAACTCCAGGAGCTGCCGGAGCGAGCGGGCGCGGATCACGCCGGACTGCTTGAACACGTCCTCGTAGATCTTGTCGTTGCCGGCGAGCGCGCCGGTGTGCGAGGACGCAGCCTTCGCGCCGGCCGAGGTGCGGCCAGCCTTCAGCACGACCACCGGCTTCTTCCTGGCGACGCGCTTGGCGGCTTCCGCGAAGGCACGGCCGTCCTTCAGGTCTTCGCAGTGCTGCGCGATCAGATTGGTGTTCGGGTCCTGCTCGAAGAAGGCGAGCAGATCGTCCTCGTCGATATCGGATTTGTTGCCGAGGCCGACGATGGCGGAGACGCCCATCTTCGCCGAGCGCGAGAAGCCGATGATCGCCATGCCGATGCCGCCGGACTGCGACGACAGCGCGGCGTGGCCCTTGACGTCATAGGCCGTGCAGAACGTGGCGCAGAGATTGGACCATGTATAGTAGAAGCCGTAGATGTTGGGGCCCATCAGGCGGACGTTGTACTTCTTGCCGACCTCAACGATCTCGGCCTGCAATTCAGGGGCGCCGGCTTCGGCGAAGCCCGACGGAATCAGGACGGCGCCGGGAATTTTCTTCTCGCCGCATTCCACAAGGGCGCCCGCGACGAACTTCGCGGGGATGGCAAACACTGCGGTGTCGATCACACCGGGCACGTCCTTGACGCTCTTGTAGGCCTTGTAGCCGAGGATGTCGGCAGCCTTCGGATGGATCGGGTAGATCTCGCCCTTGTAGCCGCCATTGATCAGGTTCTTCATCACGGAGTTGCCGATCTTGCCGTCCTCGGCGGACGCGCCGATCACGGCGACGGCCTTCGGCTGCATGATGCGGTTCATGGCCGCTACGATTTCTTCGGTCGGACGCGGCGCCGGGCGCGGCTTGTAGTCGAAGTCGACGACGATGCGCACGTCGGCGGCAATCGCGTCTTTCTTGGTGGCGAACACCGGGTTGAGGTCGAGCTCGACGATCTCGGGGAAATCGCTGACGAGCTGCGAGACCTTCACGATGACATCGGCGAGCGCATCGCGGTTGACGGGATCGCCGCCGCGCACGCCCCTGAGCATGTCATGGGCCTGAATGCCGTCGAGCATCGACAACGCATCCTGCTTGGTGGCGGGCGCCAGACGGAAGGTGATGTCCTTCAACACTTCGACCAGCACGCCGCCGAGGCCGAAGGCCACCAGCTTGCCGAACGAACCGTCGGTGATGGAGCCGACGATAACTTCAGTGCCGCCGGCCAGCATCTGCTGCACCTGCACGCCTTCGATCTTGGCGTCGGCCTTGTACTTCTTGGCGTTCGCCAGAATGGTGTCGTAGGTCTTCTGGGCGTCTTCGGCTGTCTTCACGCCGACCACAACGCCGCCGGCCTCCGTCTTGTGGAGAATGTCGGGGGAGACGATCTTCATCACGACCGGGAAACCCATGCCGCTGGCCAGCTTGCCGGCTTCCGCAGCCGACTTCGCCACGCCCTCCTTCGGAACCGGGATGCCATAGGCGTCGCAAACCAGCTTGCCCTCCGGCGCGGTCAGGCTGGTGCGCTTCTCTGCTTTGACGGCATCGAGCACTTTGCGCACGGCGTCTTTGTTGGACATCTGGGGTTCCTCCTGGAGCACTCTGGCGGTGGCTTCCTTGGCATTCGACATCTGGGTCTCCTCCTGGCACGGCAATTTATGGTATTTGGTATACCAGAGACGGACTTGTCAAGCCGTCATAGCCTGCCATTTCGCGGAAAGAGGGGCAACTTGACACACTGGTATTTGGTATGCCAAAAACCTCGAAGCGTTTCTTCTGGTAAAATACGTCTCCCCTACGGAGGAGACGAATCGTGCCCGAGAGCAAAGCAACCAAGGCGCCGCCAACCATGGCCGATGCAGACATAGCGATCGTTCGGATTGCGCCAGAGACCAGCTTCAAGAACAAGGCCTATGAGGCGTTGAAGGAAGCCATTTTGAAAATGGACATCTATTCCTCGCCCGAACCGGTCATGCTGGACGAGCGCGCGCTGTCGGAGCGCCTCGGCGTCAGCCGCACGCCGATCCGCGAAGCCATCGCGATGCTCGAGCAGGATGGCTTTGTGAAGACGGTGCCGCGCCGCGGCATCATCGTGGTTCGCCGCACCAAGAACGAGATCGTCGACATGATCCGCGCCTGGGCGGCACTGGAGAGCATGGCGGCGCGGCTGATTACCACCACCGCGCGCAAGCGCGACATTTCGGCGCTGCGTGACTTCTTCAAGGACTTCAACCTGAAGGACCGCCTTCCTCAGGATCATGTCGAGGAATATTCGAAGGCCAATATCGCCTTCCACCAGGCGCTGATCTCGCTGTCGGAATCGCCGACGCTGATCGACATGACCAACGACATTCTCTTGCACGTGCGCGGCTATCGTCAGCTAACCATCGGGCGGAGGGATCGTACCGCGACCTCCCTGCCCGAGCACCTCGCCATCATCGAGGCGCTGGAAGCTCGCGACACCGAACTCGCCGAAAAGCGCGCACGCGATCACACGCTGGGTCTTGCTGCTTATGTCGAGGCGCACGGCCAGGAACTGTTTACGTAGCTGTTCACCTGAGCATGATCCCGAAAAGTGGGAACCGGTTGTCGGAAAGATCATGCTCAAACCAAATAACGTCGGACGAAGAATTCGTCCGAACCAACGATCAGGGAGACGACGCCCATGCTGAATACCGCAGTCAAGTCCGAGGCACCGGGCACCGAGCAGGAACTCACCGATGGCTTCCATCTCGTCATCGATGCGCTCAAGCTCAACGGCATCAACACTATCTATAATGTGCCGGGTATCCCGATCACGGATTTGGGCCGCATGGCGCAGGCTGCCGGCATTCGCGTGATCTCTTTCCGTCACGAGCAGAACGCCGGCTACGCCGCCGGTATCGCCGGCTTCCTGACCAAGAAGCCCGGCGTGTGCCTCACCGTCTCGGCGCCCGGCTTTCTCAATGGCCTCACTGCCCTCGCCCATGCAACTACCAACTGCTACCCGATGATCCTGATCTCGGGCTCCTCCGAGCGCGAGATCGTCGACCTGCAGCAGGGCGACTATGAAGAGATGGACCAGCTCGCGATCGCAAAGCCGCTGTGCAAGGCGGCCTATCGCGTGCTGCACGCCCAGGACATCGGCATCGGTCTTGCCCGCGCGATCCGTGCCGCCGTCTCCGGCCGTCCGGGCGGCGTCTACCTCGACCTGCCGGCAAAACTGTTCGGCCAGGTGATGAATGCGGACGCCGGCCAGAAGTCGCTGGTGAAGGTGATCGACGCTGCGCCTGCGCAGATCCCGGCCCCCGCCTCCGTCAAGCGTGCGCTCGACGTACTCAAGAGCGCCAAGCGTCCCCTCATCATCCTCGGCAAGGGCGCGGCCTATGCGCAGGCCGACGAGGAAATCCGCAGCTTCGTCGAGAAGAGCGGCGTGCCGTTCCTGCCGATGAGCATGGCCAAGGGCCTGTTGCCCGACACCCATCCGCAATGCGCGGGTGCCGCCCGCTCCACGGTGCTGAAGGATTCCGACGTCGTGATGCTGATCGGCGCGCGGCTCAACTGGCTGCTCTCGCACGGCAAGGGCAAGACCTGGGGCGAAGCGCCAAAGAAGTTCATCCAGGTCGACATCGAGCCGAAGGAA
>DATEJC010000615.1:0-3472 GCA_035278345.1 Bradyrhizobium sp.
AAGCCAGGAAGTCTGATTGCCGCACAGAGTCTTTCTTACCTCGCCCCGCTTGCGGGGAGAGGTCGGATCGCATCGCCAGATGCGATCCGGGTGAGCGGGTACAGGTCTATCGATGGAGCAACACTGCGGAGAGAGCCCCTCACCCGAACCCTCTATGAGCGAGCTTGGCTCGTCTCGACCCCGCGAAGGCGGGGAGAGGGAGCGCATCGGTGCTTCGCTCGCTGCAGTTCAGCCCCTCCTGCACGGCACACTCAAGAACCCGCGAAACCGCACGCGCCCGCCGCGGACCGGCTCGTCATCCAGCGTGCACCCGGGAAACCGCGCCAGGAGCCGCGAGATCGCGATCGCGCCTTCGAGCCGCGCCAGCGCCATCCCGGCGCATTGATGGGCGCCGGTAGCAAAGGCCAGATGCCGGTTCGGCGTACGGCCGATGTCGAAGGCTTCCGGATCGGGAAACTGGGCGGGATCGCGGTTGGCAGCGCCTATGCACAGCGTCACTGGCGTGCCGGCGGGCATCGCAATGCCGCCAATTTCCACCGGCTCAACGATCATACGGTTGCCGAGTTGGTTCGAGCTCTCATAGCGCAGCATTTCCTCCACCGCGGTCTTGATCATCTCGGGGTGATCGATGAGCCGCTGCTTCTGCTCCGGATGATGCGACAAAGCGACGAGCCCATTGCCGATCAGATTGGTCGTGGTCTCATGCCCGGCATTGAGCAGGAAGATGCAGTTGTGCAGCAGTTCCTTCTCGGTCAGCCGCTCGCCGTTCTCCTCGCCCTGGATCAGCCGTGTCAGCACGTCGCGGGCGGGATCGCCGGGTTTGGCGCGGCGCCGCGCCACCAGCGTTTCGAGATAGCCAAGAAAATCCTTCACCGCCTTGTTGCCGCGGGCGGCGACTTCGGGACTGACCACCGGCTCCAGCGCGCCCAAAATGGCCAGCGACCAGTCGCGCAGCGGCTCGCGCTCGTCGTGCGGAACATCAAGAAGATTGCCGATCACTTCCACCGGAATCGCGGCGGCAAAGTCCCCGATCAGCTCGAACCTGTCATTCCCGGCGATGCGGTCGAGCAGCATGTCGACCAGGGCGATCAGATCGCCCTCCATCTCCGCAATTGCCCGCGGCGACAGCGCCCCCATGATCAGCCGCCGCACGCGGGTGTGCGCCGGCGGATCGTTGAAGACGAGGCTGGTGGTGTGGTGCTCATAGAGCGGCGTGTCGCCGTATTTCGGGAAGAACTCTTTCTTTTTGTCGGAGCTGTACGCCTTGGTGTTCTTGTAGGCAGTGACGAGGTCGTCATACCGCGTCAGGAAATACGAGCCGTTGCGCATCCGCTTGACCGGCTCGGCCTCGCGCAACGCCCGGTAGGTCGGGTAGGGGTCGGCATAAAATTCCGGCGTCAGGTGCTCGAGGTCGAAACCGTCGGCCAGTTCCCGCGCATGCACATTCATGGCCGTCCATCCCCGAACCTAATTAGTCTCATTTGCAACTATCGTAGTCGCCGGGCTGGCGGCGCGCAACACAATTCGGAAGCGCCCGAGACACCCGTAAGGTGGGAGCAAATCGCAGAGCCACATGCGGTTTTGCGCTTTGATGAAATGTGCCAGCCCCTCTACAGTCGGACAAAAGCAACGGCATGATCCCGGAAAAATGGGTACCGGTTTTCCGCCAAGGATCATGCCCAACCAAGAAACCGGAAACGCTGATGCACGCCCGCACTGACACCTCGGAACAACAAACGGCCGCCTGGCCGGACGACATTTATGCTGTACTGCAGCGCTACGACGTCCGGCAGGTGCCCTATGTGCCGGATGCCGGGCACTCAAAGCTGATCGAGCGCGTGCTTGCGTCGGACACCATGCGCGGCATTCCGCTGACGACGGAAGAAGAGGGCGTCGCGCTCGTTGCGGGCGCCTGGACCGGCGGACAGCGCTGCGCGCTGTTGATGCAATCGAGCGGCGTCGGCAACTGCATCAACATGTTCTCGCTGATCACGCTGTTCCGCCTGCCGTTCTTTACGATCGTGACCATGCGCGGCGAATGGGGCGAGTTCAATCATTGGCAGGTGCCGATGGGATCGACCACGCAGGCCGTATTCGAACTGTCGGGCATCCGCGTGATGCGCGCCAATTCGGCGTCGGAGGTGCGCGAAGTCGTGGAGGCCGGCGCGGCGCAGGCCTACAACGCCTGCACGCCGACCGCCGTGCTTCTCTCGCAGCGCCTGATCGGGGCAAAGGTATTCGTGAAATGAGCAAGACCAATCTTCTCGATCGCCGCGCCGTCGTCTCCGCCCTTCTGAAGGACCGCAAGGGCCTTGTCGCCGTCGGCGGCCTTGGTGCCTCCACCAACGACATGGCCGCCGCTGGTGATCACGAGCGCAATTTCTATCTCTGGGGCGGCATGGGCGGCGCGGTCATGATGGGCCTGGGCCTTGCGCTGGCGCAGCCGGCTGTTCCCGTCGTCGTCATCACCGGCGATGGCGAGATGTTGATGGGCATGGGCTCGCTCGCCACCGTCGGCATGCAGAAGCCCGGCAATCTCTCCATCGTCGTGCTCGACAATGAGCGCTACGGCGAAACCGGCGGGCAGACCAGCCACACCTCATTGGCTGCCGATCTCGTCGGCGTCGCCAAGGCCTGCGGCATCGCCGATAGCCTGATGATCACGACCATGGCGGAGGTCGAGGCGCTGGTGCCGAAGCTGCACGACCTCAAGGCCGGTCCCAGATTCGCCAATGTGAAGATCGACGGCGCCAATATCGAACGGATCCTGCCGATGCGGGACGGCAACTTCATCGTGAACCGCATCCGCGGCTCGCTCGGATTTCCGCCCTTGTAACCCGCTTATCCCATTGGTCCGGATGCCGATTCCGTGAGCCGGCCCATCCGCGACCTTTTGGTGCGATGCAATATATTGCCTTGACTTTGCCACGGTGAGTGATTACTCACGCGCCCCATGTCCAACCTCCGCATGACGTCCGATCTGCGGCGCCAGCTGATCCTGGGCGCCGCCAAGCGTTGCTTCGCCCGCAACGGCTTTGCCGGCACCACGACCAAGAGCGTGGCGGCTGCGGCTGCCATTTCGGAAGGGTTGCTGTTCAAGCATTTCCCCTCCAAGGCCGCGCTCTATGCGGAAATACTCGCCGAGGAATGCGAAGCCGATCAGGAACTCGCGCACCTGCTCGAACAGGAGCCTTCGACTGCGACGCTGGTCGAGCTGGTGCGCGGCATGGTCGGCCATTTCGTCAACATCTCGAACGGCACCGACCAGGAAGAGGCGCAGCGCCTGCGCTTCATGGCCGCGAGCCATCTCGAGGACGGCGAGTTCGCGCGACTGCTCTACGCCAAGATCGTTGATCTGATCGGGCCAACCTTCGTCACTTCGCTGGAGCGCGCCGTCGAAGCCGGCGACGCGGCGGAAATCGCGGGCGAGCCGCTCAACCTGTTCTGGTTCGCGCATCACACCGTTCTGACC
>DATEJC010000616.1:0-7420 GCA_035278345.1 Bradyrhizobium sp.
AGCCGGCAGTCTGTAATGATACTTCGGGAAGAATCGCAGATCGCTAGATAGCGGGAGCTAGCGCTCGTCCGCAATCACCTTGCCGTCATTTGGAAGCGAGCCTAGCGCCACCAGCTCGACATTGCCGCCGAGTTTCGCCACCGCGCGCAACGTAGCAATAACCTGTTCGCGAAGCGCATCACTGGCCGCCTCGCACTCGGCTTTAAGCGACATCATGTCGTTTTCGTCCGCACGCGTGACCACGAGCCGCAGTCGTCCCAATTCCGGATGACGCTTGCCGATCTCGGCGACCTGCTCGGGACGCACGAACATGCCTTTCACCTTGGTGGTCTGGTCGGCGCGGCCTATCCAGCCCTTGATGCGCATATTGGTGCGGCCGCACGGGCTCTTGCCCGGCAGCGCCGCGGTGAGATCGCCGATCGCAAGCCTGATCCAGGGATGATGCGGATCGAGCGTGGTGACGACGATTTCGCCGACATCGCCCTCGGCAACGGGTTCGCCGGTGCCGGGCTTCACGATCTCCATGATCAGGTCCTCATTGACCGTCATGCCCTCGCGCGCGGAGGTCTCGTAGGCGATCAGGCCGAGATCGGCGGTGCCGAAGGTCTGGTAGGCGTCGATGCCGCGCGACTTGATTTCTTCCTGCAGCGATTTCGGAAAGGCGGCGCCTGAGACCAGCGCGCGCTTGATCGAGGAGACATCCCGGCCGGCGCTCGCGGCGGCATCGAGCAGGATCTTCAGAAAGTCTGGCGTGCCGCTGTAGCCGACCGGCCGGTAAGCCTCGATCAGCTCGAATTGCGCCTCGGTATTGCCAGGGCCGGCCGGGATCACCGGGCAGCCGAGGGCGCGTGCCGACGCATCGAAGATGAACCCGCCGGGGGTGAGGTGATAGCTGAAGGTGTTGAGCACGACGTCGCCGGGGCGGAAGCCCACGGCATGCAGCGCCCGCGCGCCGCGCCAGGGATCGGCCTGCGTGCCCTCCGGCTCGAAGATCGGGCCGGGGGAGGTGAACAGCCGCGCGAACGAGCCGGGCGAGGTCGCGACAAAACCGCCGAAGGGCGGGGCCGCCTTGTGCAGGGCAGGCAGTTCCGACTTGCGGAGCACCGGCAGGCGCGCCAGCGCGGCCCGGCTGGTGACGGACGCGGGGTCGATGCCCCTGAGCCGCTCGGCATAGGCGGGCGCCTCCATGGCCTTGCGCAGCACGCCGGGCAGCCGGGCGAACAAATCGGCCTCACGACTGGCGGGATCGCGCGTTTCCAGGGCGTCATAGTGCTCGGTCATGGCAGGCTCCGGCCGATTGCGGATCGGCGTTGGCGTGGTATCAGACTGGTTTCGGCGGTGCCGGGGGTGGTGTCGGGAATAGCAATGGTTGATCCGTCCGCGGCCGCAGATGCCGGCGACATCGTCGTCGCGCTGAAGAACTTCATCATCGAGCGCTCCCTGCCGCTGTGGTCGGGCGAGGGCTGGGACCGCACGAGCGGCGGCTTTGTCGATCGCCTCGGCGAGGACGGCCGCGCCGACCGGCTGGCGCCGCGGCGAACCTTCGTGCAGGCGAGGCAGATCTATTGCTATGCCAAGGCGGCCCAGATGGGCTGGTACCCCGAGGGCAAGGAAGTCGCACTGAAGGGGCTCGAGCATCTCCTCCGCAAGGCCAAGGGGCCGGACGGTGCGCCGGGTTTTGTCCATCGGCTCGATGCGGATGGCGCAGTGCTCGATCCAAGGCGCGATACGTATGACCACGCCTTCGTGCTGCTGGCGCTCGCGACGGTATATTCGCTCGACCGCGATGCCCAGGTGCGCTCGGAAATCGATGCGGCGCTCTCATTTGTCGACACCAGACTGCGCTCGCCGCATGGCGGCTTCGCCGAAGGGTTTCCGGCGACGCTGCCGCGGCGGCAGAATCCGCAGATGCATTTGTTCGAGGCGATGATCGCGCTGTTCGACGCGACGAATGATCTCGTCTTCCAGCAGCGTGCAGGTGACTTCTACGGCCTGTTCGTCGCCAATCTCTATGACAAGCAGAAGCAGGCCCTCGGCGAGTACTTCGAGGAGGACTGGTCGAAGATCGAGCCGGTCGTGATCGAGCCCGGACACCAGGCTGAGTGGGCGTGGCTGCTGAAAGGCTTTGAGCGCATCACCGGCTGCCCGACCGGGCGTCCGCGCGGTGAACTGCTTGCCACCGCGCTGCGCTACGAGGATGCGAGGACCGGTTGCCTGATCGACGTGGGCGATACCGCCGGGAATATCACGCAGCATACGCGCCGGCTGTGGCCGCAGACGGAGATTGCGAAAGCGTGGATCGCGCAGGCCGAGTCGGGCGAGGAGGGCGCGGCGGACAAGGCGCGCGCGGCGCTGGCGCGGCTCGAGCGGCATTATCTCCGCCATCCCGTGGCGGGCGGCTGGTACGATCAGTTCGACCGCGACGGCACTTCGCTGGTCGCGACCATTCCGGCGTCTTCGTTCTATCATGTGCTCTGCGCCGTGACGGAAGCGGAACAGGTAATCGGCTGACTTTTGGTTTGACGCGTCTTCTTCACGCGAACCGGTCTCCACTTCGCTCGAAAACGCTATGGCTTACAGCCAGCGCTTGCGCCGCTTGAAGCTCTTCAGGTTCTTGAAGCTCTTGCGCTGGTCGCCGGCGCCGCCGAGGTAGAATTCCTTGACGTCCTCGTTGTCGCGCAGCTCGTCGGCGGAGCCGTCCAGCACCACCTTGCCCTGTTCCATGATGTAGCCATGGCTTGCGACCGAGAGTGCCGCGCGCGCGTTCTGCTCCACCAGCAGGATGGTGACGCCGAGATCGCGGTTGATTTCCTTGATGATGGAGAACACTTCCTTCACCAACAGCGGCGACAGGCCCATCGACGGCTCGTCCATCAGGATCATCTTCGGGCGCGCCATCAGCGCGCGGCCGATCGCCAGCATCTGCTGCTCGCCGCCGGAGAGGTAGCCGGCAAGCCCCGTGCGCTCCTTCAGGCGCGGGAAGTATTTGAAGACCATGTCGATGTCGTCGTCGACCTCGCGGTCGCTGCGGGTGAAGGCGCCGAGCCGCAAATTCTCCAGCGAGGTCATGTCGGCGATGATGCGCCGGCCTTCCATCACCTGGAAAATGCCGCGGCGGACGATCTTGTCGGGATCGATGCCGTTGATGCGCTCGCCGTTGAAGATGATGTCGCCGCGGGTGACTTCGCCGTCCTCGGTCTTGAGCAGGCCGGAGATCGCCTTCAGCGTGGTGGACTTGCCCGCGCCGTTGGCTCCCAACAGGGCGACGATGGCGCCCTTCGGCACTTCGAGGCTGAGGCCACGCAGCACCAGGATGACGTCGTCATAGACCACCTCGATGTTGTTCACGGACAACAGCGCGGTGGCCGCAGCGGCGGCGGATGCAGGGCGGATGGCTTCGACGGTCTGGGTCATAGCGTGATCTATCGGTTCGTCATGCCCGGCCTTGCCGCCTTCGCTGAAGCTTCGGCGGCCGAGCGAGAATGTTGGCCCGGCGGAGCCTTGGCGGAGACGGGTGCCGGGCATCCACGTCTTTGGATGTTGCGAGTCAGACGTCGATGGCCGGGACATCTGTGCGAAGACGCGCTTCGCGCTTTTGCCCGGCCATGACGCCTGAAGATGTGGTTACCAGCCAAGCCATTCCGGCTTGCGCGGCAGGTCGACGGTCTTGACCTTCTCGAGCTTGATGGTGCCCTTGCTCATGAGGTCGTTGAGATCGCCGTCGGTGGAACCCGCCACCTTCATGCGATAGAGATCGACCTTGAGCGTGCCGCGATGGTCCTTGTCGGTCCAGGTCGAGGCGTTGCAGACGCCTTCCATGCCTGCGGGCACCCAGTCCTTCTTCTGGTAAAAACCCTTCGCGACGTTCTCACCGGTGGCGCCGCCGTTCTTCGCAGCCCAGTCGAGGGCTTCGCGGGTGTAGAGCGCGCTGCAGACGCCGGCGATGTAGTGCACCGGGCGATAGGCCTTGCCGCTCGGGTCGGACATTTTCGAGATTTCCTGCACCGTCTTCATGCCCGGCGCGTTGCCGCCCCAGGTCACTGCCGTGCGCAACGGGAAGACGACGCCGTTGGCCGCATCGGCTGCGGTCTTGGCGGCGTTCTCGTCCATGCCCCAGACATTGCCGAGGAACTGGACGTCGACGCCGGCCGCCTTGCAGGCCTTCAGCACCGAGATATTGGAGGCGGCGGTGTTGCCGAGATAGGCGTAGTTGGCGCCGGAGCTCTTCAGGCTCAGGCACTGCGCCGAGTAGTCGCCCGGCGTCAGCGCGAACACGATCGGCGGCAGCACTTCGAAGCCGAGCTCGTTGGCCATCGCTTCACCCGCCGCCTTCGGCGCGTTCGGGTACGGATGGTTGCCGCCCATGTGCACGAATTTCGGCTTGCCGCTCTTGCCCTTGGCCTTCCAGTCCTCTGCGGCCCAGGTCACGAGCGCGCGCATCGCATCGGAATAGCTCGGGCCATAGAAGAAGTTGTAGGGCGCGGGCTTTGCCTTGCCGCTGGCGCCTCCGGGATCAGTCAGCGCGGCTGCGTAGGAGGCGGAGATGTAGGGGATCTTGTCCTGTGCCACGAAGCCGGTCAGCGCTTCGGTGTCGGCGGTGCCCCAGCCCATGATTGCCGCAACCTTCTCGCCGCCGGACCATTTCTTGTAGAGCGCGATCGCGCGCGGCACCTGGTAGCCGTAGTCGTTGGTGTCGAGGGCAACCTGCTTGCCGCCGACGCCGCCGTTTTTGTTGATCCAGGCGAAGGTGTCGGCCACCGCCTGGCCGTAGGACGTGCCGACGTCGGAGGTCGGGCCGGAATAGTCGGCGAGCTGTCCGACGGCTATCTGGGCCTGCGCGCCGGCAGAGATGCCGCCAACCAGCAGCGCAAGCGAAGCCGTGCTCAGAAGAGACTTGATCGTCATTTGTGGTTTCCTCCTGTTATTCGTTGACATCAGGTTGTAGTCGCGTTCGCGCCTCAATGCGAGAACGGATAGAGTTTCCAGTAGGCCTTGATCTGGCGCCAGCGATGCGCGAGCCCGTCTGGCTCAAACATCAGAAAGCCGATGATGATCACGCCGATCGCGATCTCGCGCAGGAAAGTGATGTTGGTATTGAGCGACAACGCCTTGTCGATCACCCCGCCCTTCAGCCAATGGCTGAGCCATTCCATCGATTCCGGCAGCAGGACCACGAACGCGGTTCCCATCAGCGTACCCATGATCGAGCCGGTACCGCCGATGATGACCATGGCGAGGAACAGCACCGAGCGCTCGATGCCAAAGCCTTCCTGCGAGACCACCAGCTGGTAATGCGCATAGAGCGCGCCGGCGATGCCCGCGAAGAAGGCGGCGAGCCCGAACGACAGCGTGCGGTATTTGGTGAGGTTGATGCCCATGATCTCGGCGGAGAGATAATGGTCGCGGACCGCGACCAGCGCGCGGCCGTCGCGCGTGCGCATCAGGTTGGTGACGAGGACGAAGCTGATCACCACGTAGGCCAGCACGACATAGAAGTACTGGCGGTCGCCGCGCAGCGTGAAGCCGAAGATCGAGAACGGATTGGCGCTGGCCGGCACCGTGCCGCCGGAGAACCATTCCGCGCGGGAGAAGAAGTCGAGCAGGATGTACTGCGCCGCCAGCGTCGCGATCACGAGGTAGAGGCCCTTCAGCCGCGCCGCCGGCACGCCGAAGATCAAGCCGACCAGTGCAGTAACGACGCCGGCGAGCGGGATGGCGAAGAAGACGGGAATCGGGAAGTTGTTGTTGATGTAGGCCGAGGTGAAGGCGCCGAACAGGAAGAAAGCGGCGTGGCCGATCGAGATCTGCCCGGTGAAGCCGACGAGGATGTTGAGGCCGAGCGCTGCGATCGAGAAGATTCCGATCTGGATCAGGATGCTCAGCCAGTATTCGCTGAACAGCTGCGGCGCGAAGCAGATCAGGACGACGCCCAGGATCGCCATGTTGCGGCTGGTCGTGGTCGGAAAGATCGTGGTGTCTTGCGCGTAGGTGGAGCGGAAGTCGCCAGCGGGAATGAGGGTAGGGCCTGCCATGGATTACACCCGCTCGATGTCTTTGGTGCCGAACAGGCCGTAGGGCTTGATCATCAGGATGATGATCAGCACGTAGAATGGCGCGATCTCGTAAAGATTGCCCCAGTGCAGATACTGGCTGTCGACATATTGCGCGATGTTCTCCAGCAGCCCGATGATGATGCCGCCGAGCACGGCGCCGCCAATCGAATCGAGCCCGCCGAGAATGGTCGCGGGGAACACCTTGATGCCGTAGGCCGAAAGGCCCGACGACACGCCGTTGACGACGGCGACCACGACGCCGGCGACGGCGGAGACCGTCGCCGAGATCGCCCAGGCCATCGCGAACACGCTTTTGACGGAAATCCCGAGCGATTGCGCGACTTGCTGGTTGAAGGCGGTGGCGCGCATCGCAAGGCCATATTTCGAGGCGCGGAAGAACCAGGCCATGCCGACCATCATGGCCAGCGACACCACGAGGCTCATCACATAGACGGTCTGGATCTGCAGGCCGAACAGGTCCATCGACTGGTTCTGGAATACCCGCGGGAACGGCTGCGGGTTGACGCCGAAGATCCATTTCAGCGCGGCCTGGAACACGGTGGAAAGGCCAATCGTCACCATGATGACCGAAATGATGGGCTCGCCGATCATCGGCCGCAGGATGATGACCTGGATCGCGATGCCGAAGATGAACATGAACACCAGCGTCATCGGCATGCCGATCCAGAACGGCACCTCGTACTTGGCGAGCAGCGCCCAGCACACCCAGGCGCCGACCAGCAGCAACTCGCCCTGCGCAAAGTTGACGACCTGCGTCGCCTTGTAGATCAGCACGAACGACATCGCGACCACGCCGTAGAGCGTGCCGACCACGAGGCCGTTGATCAGGAGCTGGATCAGGAACTGGGTGTTCATACGAGGTCACCAGCGGGGTTCTTACCCTCTCCCCTTGTGGGAGAGGGTGCCCGAGCGAAGCGAGGGTGGGTGAGGGGTTGTCTCCGCACCGGAGGCGTGGAGAGAGAACCCCTCACCCAAGCGAGTATGTGTCGACTAGCGGCGCTGCCCTCTCCCACAAGGGGAGAGGGCGCATTAACTGGCATCGCGAGGCGGTTCATCATCATTCCGCGGCCTCCGCCATTGCGGGGTTGCGCGTAAGGTCGACCACTTTCAGCGTGGTGCGGATGCGTTGGGTGGTGCCGTCCTGGAAGCGGATCACGGTGTCCACGGGGATGCTGGCGTCGCCGCGGTAGATCGCGTCGATAATCCCTGCGTATTTTTGGTTGATGACGCCGCGGCGGACTTTTCGCGTGCGGGTCAATTCGCCGTCGTCGGCGTCGAGTTCCTTGTAGAGCAGCAGGAAGCGGGAGATGCGCTGCGCCGGCGGCAGCGTAGCATTGACGGATTCG
>DATEJC010000617.1:0-5476 GCA_035278345.1 Bradyrhizobium sp.
CGCGACATCGTCAGCCATGGCGAGTATCAGGGCCCCCATCGCGTGCGCCAGGTCGATATCGCCAAGAAGCTGTTCGCCGCGATGGGCATTGCGCGCGACGACAAGCCGATGCGGCAGGACTGGGTGCTGCGCGGCTTTCGCCAGTTCGATGCGCCGGTGTCGATGGTGCTGACCTACGACCGCGAGCTCGATCCCGGCGCAGTCGTGCATTTCGACCTCGGCGCGCTCTGCTACGGCATCGTGCTCGCGGCCTGGGACCGTGGGCTCGGCAGCGTCATCAACGGCCAGGGCATCATGCGCTCGGACATCGTGCGCGAGGTGGCGAAGATCCCGGAAGAACAGGTGATCATGACCTGCGTCGCCATGGGTTATCCCGACGACAGCTTTCCCGCTAATGGCGTGCGGTCGGACCGCGAGGCGAACGGCTGCTTCGTCCGCTATGTGGGGTTCGCGGATTGAGGCGAAGTCACACACCATCCTCGTCATGCCCGGGCTTGACCCGGGCATCCACGTCTAGCGACACGCGTGGTGATGAAGGCGTGGATGGCCGGGTCAAGCCCGGCCATGACGAAAGAGCGAGACCCTCACCGCGTGCCGAAGCTCGTCTTGCCGAACAGCGCCTTTTGCGTCGAGGGCTGCGAGCGCCAGTATTGCGGCGGGGCGCTCACTTCGCCGCCGAGCTCGGCGGCGGCGTGCCAGCCCCATCGCGGGTCGTAGAGCATGGCGCGGGCGAGCGCGACCATGTCGGCCTTGCCGGAGGCGACGATCTCCTCGGCCTGCTTCGCCTCGGTGATCAGGCCTACCGCCATGGTGGTGACGCCGGTCGCTTCCTTGATGGCCTGCGCGAACGGCACCTGGTAGCCGGGCCCGAGCGGAATTTTCTGCAGCGGCGACACGCCGCCGGAGGACGCGTCGATCCAGTCGACGCCACGCTTCTGCAATTCCTTCGCATATTCGATGGTCTGATGGATATCCCAGCCGCCCTCGACCCAGTCGGTGCAGGAGACGCGAATGCCGACCGGCTTGTGCGATGGAAACGCCGCGCGCACCGCGTCGAAAACTTCCAGCGGGAAGCGCATGCGATTTTGCAGACTGCCGCCAAATTGATCGGTCCGCCGATTGGCAATCGGCGACAGGAACTGGTGCAGGAGATAGCCGTGCGCGCTGTGCAATTCCAGCGCGTCGATGCCGAGCCGCTCGGCGCGCTTGGCGGCCGCCACGAAGGCCTCGCGGACGCGCGCAAGGCCGGCAGCATCGAGCGCGAGCGGCGGCGCCTCGCCCTCCTTGTGCGGCACGGCGGAAGGGGCGACCGGCTGCCAGCCGCCTTCGGAGATCGGGATCAACTGCCCGCCATCCCACGGAACGTGACTGGAGCCCTTGCGGCCGGCGTGCGCAAGCTGCATCGCGACCGCCGCGCGGGAATGCTTTCGCACCGAGGCGAGGATCGGCCGCAGCGCCGCTTCAGTCGCGTCATTGTAGAGGCCGAGGCAGCCCGGCGTGATCCTGCCGATCGCCTCCACATGAGTGGCCTCGATGCAGAACATCGCCGCACCCGACAGCGCCAGCGAGTTGATATGGGTGAAGTGCCAGTCAGTGGCCTCGCCACTTTCAGAGGAGTACTGGCACATCGGCGAGACCATGATGCGGTTGGCCAGTTTCAGGTCGCGCAACTGGATCGGCGAAAACAGCGTGCTCATGCGGATTTCCGGGAGGACAAAGAGAGGAGCTCGCCAATTTGTAGCGAGCCGTCCCCCTCCCCTCAACCCGCCCCGGCCGCAACCCTCCCCCTACAGACATCGCGAACCGAACCCGCCTGTGGTTATCGCGTTAAATTGAGAACGGCGTCCGGCCCACCGGCTGGCACGCCGGGCCGTTTGCCCGCACAATTGACCCGCTGACGTCCACGATTCTGCGCCCGGGAATGCCGATGACGTTGAGACAATTTTTTCTGATTAGCCTGGTTCTGCTCTGGCCCGCCGCCGCCTCTGCCGTCGACATCACCGGCGTGCCGAAAATCCGCGAAGCCGATCAGATCCAGATCGGCAGCACCCGCATCCGCCTCGGCGGCGTCGACGCGCCCTCCACCGACCAGCTTTGCCTCAACACCAAGGGCGAGCGCTGGACCTGCGGCGTCGCCGCGCGCGACGAACTGATCAAGCGTTTCGGCGGCAAGAGCTGGACCTGTCAGGCTCGCGCGGTCGATCGCCGCGGCCGCACCGTGGCGCGCTGCCAGGCCGACGGCGAGGACGTCCAGAAATGGCTGGCGGCGAACGGCTGGGCGCTCGCTCTGGTGCGTCTTTCCAAAGATTATGAGGGCGACGAGAAGGCCGCGCGCGAGGCCAAGGCCGGCATGTGGCAGGGCGCGTTCATCGCGCCGTGGGACTGGCGCGTGCGCAACAAGAAGACTCACGTGCTCGGCGCGGTGAAGCCGCCCGAGAACGCCAGAGCCATCCTGCTGGCCTCGGCATCCGGCCCGGTGGCGCCCTCGCCCGATTGCACCATCAAGGGCAATGTCAACAGCTCCGGCGAGTGCATCTATCACCAGCCGACCAGCCGCTGGTACGCGAAGATCCAGATGAAGATTGCCAAGGGCACGCGCTGGTTCTGCTCGGTCGAGGAAGCCGAAGCCGCCGGCTGCCGGGAGACTCGGCGCTGACGTCAACCGATCTCGATAGCCCCGAACGCAAGCAATTCTGCATAAATGCACCGCCCGGGGGCCCTTTGAAATTGCGCCGCGCCATGCCAGCATGGCCCCGAATCCAGACAAGGAAGACACCCAAATGACCGTTCGCGCGGGCCGGGAATTTCTGGCCATCCCCGGACCCACCACGATGCCCGACGAGGTGCTGCAGGCGATGCATCGTCCGGCGCTCGACATCTACTCCGAGCAGATGGTTCAGCTCACCGAGAGCCTGCTGGCTGACCTCAGCAAGCTCTTTGCCACCAAGGGTCACTCCTACATCCACATCGCCAACGGCCACGGCGCCTGGGAAGGCGCGCTTTCCAACGTGCTGTCGCGCGGCGACAAGGTGCTGGTGCTGGAAAGCGGCCGCTTTGCCATCGGCTGGGGCAACACGGCAAAGGCGATGGGTTGCGAGGTCGAGGTGCTGAAGGGCGACTGGCGTCGCGCGATCCGCCCGGCCGAGGTCGAGGAGCGGCTGCGCCAGGACAAGGCGCACAGCATCAAGGCGATCCTCGCCGTGCAGGTCGATACCGCCTCCGGCGCCTGGAATGACATCGAGGCGATCGGCAAGGCGATCAAGGCGAGCGGCCATCCGGCGCTGTTCATGGTCGACACCGTCGCTTCGCTCGGCTGCATGCCGTTCGAGATGGACGCCTGGGGCATCGACGTTGCGATGTCCGGGTCGCAGAAGGGCCTGATGACGCCGCCGGGCCTCGGCTTCGTCGCCGCCAACGATCGCGCCCGCGAGGTGCACAAGAAGGCCAATCTGCGCACGCCCTATTGGGACTGGACCGAGCGCGAGGGCAGCGAGCACTATCGCAAATATGCCGGCACCGCGCCGGTGCATTTGCTGTTCGCGCTGCGCCAGGCGATCGACATGCTGAACGCGGAAGGTCTTGAAAACGCCTTCCAGCGTCATCGCCTGCTCGGCGAAGCGGTGCGGCGCGCAGTGTCGGTGTGGGCCGAGGGGCAGGTGCTGGGCTTCAACATCGCGGAAGCCGCCGAGCGCTCCAACACGGTGACCACGGTCACCATCAACGGCCACGATCCAGTGCCGCTGCATCGTTATTGCAAGGAGAAGTGCGGCGTCGTGCTGGGCGTCGGCATTGGCGAGTTGCACGGCCAGGCGTTCCGCATTGCTCATATGGGCCATGTCAACGCGCCGATGATTTTGGGCACGCTCGGCGTCATCGAGGTGGCGCTCAATGCACTGCAAATTCCGCATGGCAAAGGCGGAACCGAAGCCGCGATCGACTGGCTCGGCGAATCCGTCAGCGCCTGACCCTTTTCGCCGCCCCGATTTTAGGGCTTACTGGTATACCAAGCACGGACGCAGATCCGAGCAAGCGTTACCGGGAGGCATGGATTGGCGTCGGTTGATTTGCGCAGGCTTACCAAGCGATATGGCTCGCTTGCGGCGGTCGATGATGTCTCCCTTCGGATCGACCACGGGCAATTGGTCTGCCTGCTCGGCCCGTCCGGTTGCGGCAAGACCACGACCTTGCGGCTGATCGCCGGCTTTCTCGAACCGAGCGACGGCGAAATCCACGTCGGCAGCCGCCTGGTTTCTTCCAAGGCCCGCACGCTGCCGCCCGAGCAGCGCAACATGTCGATGATTTTCCAGAGCTACGCGCTCTGGCCGCACATGACGGTGGCGGAAAACATCATCTACGGTTTGAAGCTTCGCAAGCTGGATCGCGAGACCATCGCGAAAAAGCTCGCGGCGATCCTGGGCACGACAAAGCTCGCGCCGCTGGCGCAACGCTATCCGGGCGAGCTCTCCGGTGGCCAGCAGCAGCGCGTGGCGCTGGCGCGGGCGCTGATCGTCGAGCCGGAAACGCTGCTGCTCGACGAGCCGTTGTCCAATCTCGATGCAAATTTGCGCGAGGAGATGCGCTTCGAAATCCGCCGGCTGCACGATGAGTATCGCTACACCACCGTTTACGTCACCCACGACCAGTCGGAAGCGATGACGACGGCCGACCTGATCGCCGTGATGAATGGCGGCAGGATCGACCAGCTCGGCACGCCGGAAGATATTTACGCGCGGCCGCAGTCGGAGTTCGTCGCGCGCTTCATCGGCGCCAGCAATGTGCTGAAGGGCACCGCGGGCGATGAGAACCACGTGTCCTTTGCCGGCGCCACCTTGCGCGTGATCGGCGCGAAACTCGCCGCGGGTCAGAGCGCGGCGGTCGCGATCCGCCAGCACGATATCCAGCTTGCGACGCAGGCCCCGGCTTCAACCGAGAACACCGTCAAGGCGACGGTGACGCGCCAGGTCTATCTCGGCGCCAGCCGCGACTATGTGGTCGAAACCGCCGATGGCAGCTCGCTCCGCGTCGTCACCCCGACGGATATCGCGGTCGACAAGGGCCGCGAGGTCTGGCTGACCCTGCCGCCCGATCGCTGCCGGGCGCTGAGCCGATAAGAACAAGAAGCGGAGAACGCCATGAAACGAAAGCTTTCACGCCGCGATCTTCTGAAAGGCTCTGCTGCGCTCGGCCTGACGGCGATTTCCGCGTCCGTCAAAGCGGCGGCGCCTGAGCCCACCGCGATCACGCCTGCCCTCATCGAAGCCGCCAAGAAGGAAGGCAAGCTCGTTTTCTATTCGTCGATGGACCTGCCCGTTGGCGAGAAGCTCGGCAAGGCCTTCGAGGCCGCCTATCCCGGCATCACCATCCAGATCGAGCGTTCCGGCTCCGAGCGGCTGTTCCAGCGCATCGACCAGGAATTTGCCAGCAACATCCGCGCCGCCGACGTCATCAACACATCGGACGCCTCGCACACCATCCC
>DATEJC010000618.1:0-4674 GCA_035278345.1 Bradyrhizobium sp.
GGCGTGCTGCAAATCCATTTCTCCGGCGGCGAGCCGACCGCGCGGAAAGATCTGGTCGAATTGGTGCAGCATGCGACCGACGTCGGGCTCTACACCAACCTCATCACCTCGGCCGTGTTGTTGACCAGGGAAAAACTCTCGGCACTCGCCGACGCCGGGCTCTGCCACGTACAGATCAGCTTTCAGGGCAATGAGCCTGTCATCGCCGATCGCGTCGCCGGACTGAAGCATTCGCATGAAAAGAAAATCGAAGCCGCGAAGTGGACGCGCGAGCTTGATCTGCCGCTGACGGTGAACGCCGTCATGCATCGGCAGAACCTGCACCAGCTCGCCGACATCATTCAGATGGCGGTCGACCTCGATGCCGACCGGCTGGAAGTCGCCAATGTGCAGTATTACGGCTGGGCGCTGAAGAACCGCGCTGCGCTGATGCCGACGCTGCAACAGATCGAGGAGATTAGCCGCATCGTCGAGGAGGCGCAGGCGCGGCTTAAGGGCGTGCTGACGATTGATTACGTCGTTCCTGACTACTACGCGCTGCGGCCGAAAAAATGCATGGGCGGCTGGGGCCGGCAATTCTTCAACATCTCGCCGTCAGGCAAGGTCTTGCCCTGCCATGCGGCGGAGAGCATCACGGGCCTCGAGTTCGAATCGGTACGAACAAATCATTCCATCGCCTGGATCTGGCAAAACTCGGAAGCCTTCAACCGCTATCGCGGCACCGGCTGGATGCCGGAGCCGTGCAAGTCATGTCAGTTCCGCGAAGTCGATTTCGGCGGCTGCCGCTGTCAGGCCTTTGCGCTGACGGGCGATGCCGGCAATACCGATCCGGCATGCTCCTTCTCGCCGCTACATGAGAAGGTCTTCCATCAGGCCGAAGAGGACGCGACGTCCGGCCAGAACCTGTTCCTCTATCGCAATTTTGCGGGCGGCACGCGCGAGACGGAAGTCGGCCAGGAAGGCAACCATGGCGCCTGACGTCGATGCGAGACGATCGCGCGCCGATCCCTTCGCGCCGCTGACTTCGGAACATCTTGCCGTCGGCGACGGTCACGAGGTCTATGTCGAGAGCGTCGGACTCATTGGCGGCATTCCCGCCGTGTATCTGCACGGCGGTCCAGGCAGCGGCTGCCAGCCCGACCATCGCCGCTTGTTCGATCCCGAGCGTTTCCACGCCGTATTGTTCGACCAGCGCGGCGCCGGGCGCAGCCGGCCCAAGGGCGAACGCGCGCACAACACGCTGACGCATCTGATCGCGGATATGGAAATGATCCGCGAGAAATTCTGCTTCGCGCGCTGGATGGTGGTTGGCGGCTCCTGGGGCGCAACGCTGGCGCTCGCCTATGCGCAAAAATATCCGCATCGTGTCAGCGGCATCGTGCTGCGCGCGACGTTCCTCGGCACGATCGCGGAAATCGAAGACGGATTCCTCAGTTCGCTGCCTCGCCTCTATCCCGGCCTTTCGGAAGACTTCTTGAGCCTGCTCACAGCGGAAGAGCGCAGCCAGCCGATACAGTCCTACTTTCGCCGCATCCTCGATTCCGACCCCGGCATTCACGCGCCCGCCGCCCGCGCCTGGGGCGAAACCGAGCGCATCCTCAGCGAACACGAACCCAACCGTACACGGCTCGATCTTGATGCGCTGAAATCGTCGCGGGCAATGCCGGCGACGCCGTTCATGGAAGCGCATTACTTCCAGAACAACTCCTTCATGCGGCCCAACCAGTTGATGGCGGAAGCCGGCAAGCTCGCGGGGCTCCCTGGCATCATCGTTCAGGGCCGCTATGACCTCTTGTGCCCGCCAAAGATTTCGCATGCGCTCGCCAGCGTCTGGCCTGATGCCGAAATCCGAGTCGTGGAAGGCGCCGGGCATACGCTGTACGATCCCGGCGTGCGGAATGCGGTGATGAGAGCAATTGCGGACATGGCGTCCAAAATCAAATAGCGGGAGCGACCAATGCCGATGGCTGGAAAGGGCATGCTGCTGACGTCAATGGACATCGACGCCGCGCATGAAGCCGAGTTCAACCGCTGGTACGATCGCGAGCATCTGGAAGAACGCGTTGCCATTGAAGGCTTCCTCGAGGCCCGGCGCTATGTCGCCAATATCGGCAAGCCGAAATATCTCAGCCTCTACTCCACGGCGACCTTCGAGGTGCTGGATAGCCCCGCCTATCGAACGGCGCTGGCGAACCAGACGGCGTGGTCGAAAGCCAACATCAACCGCTTCAAGAACATGATCCGCGCGGTGGCGCGCATCACCATCAGCCACGGTGTCGGCCGCGGGGCTGCGCTCGGCATCATTCGCCTGCGCCCCGGCGGCGGCAAAGACAAGCTGCGCGCCGCGCTCGATCCCCTGCTCGATCCCGCCGATCTCGACGGCGTCATCTCCATGCAGCTGATCGAGAGCGATCCTGTCTTGTCGAAACCGCTCACCAAGGACGCCGAAGCATCCAATCCCGGCGCCGGCGACTGGTTCGTGCTGGTCGATGCCACCAGCGTGCATGCGGTTCCGAAGGCCGCATCGCGCCTCGTCGAGAACGCCGCGATCAAGCCGCTGGTGGTGACGAATGGCGTCTATCGGCTGCTGTTCGATCTCTCCAAAAGCGATTTGCCCGCGCGTTAATGTGCACCGCAGCGCGCATGCTGCACCGCCACAAATGTCAGGCGACACGAATGTTTGAGCAGCACAGCCATGAAAACTGGAGATGAGACAAAATTGCCCTTTGTGCGGGCTCTGGAATGGCTCTAATAAGATAAGCCTATGATCCAATTCAGAAACGAGAAGAACGCAGCTTAAGCGTTCGAAAGCCAAGATAAGGCCGCGCCTTCCCCTGCGAATGGCGCGGACACAGGGAAGAATGAAACCGACCGATATCTCGGCGCCCGACTACTTTCATAAAGTGGTCGATTGCCAATGGGCTTGTCCCGCGCACACCCCCGTTCCTGAATACATCCGCTTGATCGCCGAAGGCCGCTACAGCGACGCCTACATGATCAATTGGAAGTCCAACGTGTTTCCAGGAATTCTGGGACGCACCTGCGACCGCCCCTGCGAGCCGGCCTGCCGCCGCGGCCGCGTCGAGGAAAATCCGGTCGCGATCTGCCGCCTGAAGCGCGTTGCTGCCGACTTCAAGGACGACGTCAAGCATCGCATGCCCCGGCCCGGCCCGAAGAACGGCAAGCGCATTGCCCTCGTCGGTGGCGGCCCCGCCTCGCTTGCAGTGGCGCGCGATCTTGCGCCGCTCGGCTATCACTGCACCGTCTTCGATTCCGATCCGAAGGCCGGCGGCATGATGCGCAGCCAGATTCCGAAGTTCCGCCTGCCCGACTCCGTGATCGACGAGGAGACCGACTACATCCTCGACCTCGGCGTCGAGTTTCGCGGCGGCCATCGCGTCGACAGCCTGAAGAAGCTGCTCACCGAGAATTACGATGCGATCTTCGTCGGCTCCGGCGCGCCACGCGGCCGCGAGCTTGACATTCCCGGCCGCAAGGAAGCGACGAAAAACATCCACATCGGCATCGAGTGGCTCGCCAACGTTTCGTTCGGCCACATCGACAAGATCGGCCGCCGCGTCATCGTGCTCGGCGGCGGCAACACCGCGATGGATTGCTGCCGCACCGCCCGCCGGCTCGGCGGCGACGAAGTGAAGGTCATCGTGCGTTCCGGCTTCGAGGAGATGAAGGCCTCGCCGTGGGAAAAAGAAGACGCCATGCATGAGGACATTCCGATCCTCAACTTCATGGTGCCGGTCGCCTTCACCCACGACAACGGCAAGCTCACCGGCGTCACTTTCCAAAAGGTGAAGGCGGAATACGACGCGAAGGGCCGCCGCAATCTCGTGCCCTCCGGCGAGCCGGACGAGACCATCGAATGCGACGACGTGCTGGTCGCCGTCGGCCAGGAAAACGCGTTTCCCTGGATCGAGCGCGACTGCGGCATCGAATTCGACAAGTGGAACATGCCGAAGGTCGATCCGAAGACCTTCGCCTCGACCAACCCGAAGGTGTTCTTCGGTGGCGACGCGGCGTTCGGCCCCAAGAACATCATCTGGGCGGTGGCGCATGGCCACGATGCCGCGCTGTCGATCCACAAGCTGATCTCCGGCGAGGACATCAACGAGCGGCCGCTGCCGGAAGTGAATGTCACCTCGCAGAAGATGGGCATCCACGAGTGGAGCTACGACAACGACATCTCCGCCGACCAGCGCTTCAAGGTCCCGCATCGCGACAAGGTGATCGCGCTGAAGGACATCCGCGCCGAGGTCGAGCTCGGCTACGATGTCAAGCTCGCGCTCGGCGAGGCGCAGCGCTGCCTGAACTGCGACGTGCAGACCGTGTTCTCCGCGCCGCTGTGCATCGAATGCGACGCCTGCGTCGACATCTGCCCGATGGACTGCATCACCTTCACCGAGAATGGCGAGGAAGACGATCTGCGGCAGCGGCTGAACGCGCCCTCGCCGCGTCATGACCAGGCCCTCTATATCCAGGACGGATTGAAGACCGGCCGCATCATGGCGAAGGACGAAGACGTCTGCCTGCATTGCGGCCTGTGTGCCGAGCGCTGCCCGACCGGCGCCTGGGACATGCAGAAATACCTCATCGATATGACTCACGCGGGATCCACATGCCAGAGCAAAGCCCGATCAGCAGCGTAAACGACTTCGTCGT
>DATEJC010000619.1:0-3426 GCA_035278345.1 Bradyrhizobium sp.
GGTACGGTTTATAGGCGTTGTACTGCTCGACGAGTTTCCGGGACGCGGCCTTGAAGTGCTCCATGTCCGCCTTCGTCCACCAGTCGCGCAGGCGGCCCTGGGCATCGAACTGCGAACCCTGGTCGTCGAAACTGTGGCTGATCTCGTGGCCGATGATGGCGCCGATCGCGCCGTAGTTGACGGCATCCGGCGCCTTCGGGTCGAAGAACGGCGGCTGCAGGATCGCGGCCGGGAAGTTCAGCGCGTTCTGCAGAGGCAGGTTGACGGCATTGACGAGCTGCGGCGGCATCGACCAGTCCGTGCGGTCCGGCTTCGCATGCAGCTTCGCGAATTCCTGGTCCGTGTGGAACGCCTCGGCGCGCAGCGCGTTGCCGAACGCATCCTTGGCATCGACCTTCAGGCCGGCATACGATTTCCACTGGTCCGGATAGCCGACGCCCACGTACAAGGTCTTGAGTTTTTCCTTCGCCTGGGCGCGGGTGGCGGGCGCCATCCAGTCGAGCTTGTCGACGCGCTTGCCGAAAGCCGCCACGATGTTCGCGACCATTTTCTGCAGCTGCGCCTTGTTCTCCGCCGGGAAATATTTCGCGACGTACAGTTTGCCGACCGCCTCATCCATCGCCTCGTTCGTCGCGCCCAGCGCCCGCTTCCAGCGCATCGATTGCTGCGGCGTGCCGGACAGCGCCTTGCCGTAGAACGCGAAGCGCTGGTCCACGAAGGCCTTCGGCAGCACGTTGGCCATGCGGTTGATGGTGTGGAAGGCGAGATAATCCTTCCACGTCGCGACGTCGATCTTGTCGACCAGCGCCGCCTCGCCTTTCACGGCGGACGGATGCCAGACGATGAACTTGTCCTGGCCGCCCAGCCGCGCGGCCTTGAAGAACGCATCCCAGTCGAGGCCCGGCGCGTTGGCGGCGAAGTCCTTGCGGGTCCACGTGTTGTCGGCCTTCAGCACGTCGGCCGAGTCGGCGCGGGTGCCGTGGGTGTTGGCGATGTCGACTTCGAGCGCGAAGATTTTCGCGGCGCGGGCGTCGGCGTCCTCATCCGTAGCGGCGTAGCCGGCGAGCTTGAGCATTGCCGCGATGTGTTTCTGGTACTGCGTGCGCAGGCCGGCCATCCGTTCGTTATTGTCCAGATAATACGCGCGGTCCGGCATGCCCAGGCCGCCCTGCAGCAGGTAAGGCCAGTTGTGGGCCGGATCGTGCAGGCCGGGCGAGATCCAGACACCGAAGATGTTCTCGGTCGCAAAATGCGTATTGTTCAGCGGGTCGACGTCCGCGCGCACGGACGCGCCCAGCGCGCGCACGAGGCCCGCCTTGTCCTTGATGGCGCCGATCTGCGCCAGCAGCGGCTTCAGCGGCGCGATGCCGCGCGCCTCGATCGCGGATTCGTCCATGTAGGCGTTGTAGTAACCGGCGACCTTGCGCGCTTCCGGTCCCGCTTTCTTGTTGGAGTCGACGCCTTCGATCAGCTTGACGATGCGCTGGTTCGTGTCTTCCGCCAGGTTGTCCATCGCGCCCCAGCGGCTGCGGTCCTCGGGAATGGTCGTTTTGGCAAGCCAGTCCTTGTTGGCCCAGGCAAAGAAATCGTCGCCCGGCCGCAATGCGGCCTGGGCGGTCCCGGCCGCGTTGACGTCCTCCTTGGCCGCGGGCGGGGTCTGCCCGGATGCCGCCGCGCCCGTGGTAACGAGCGCGGTACCGCACATCGCGAGGACGATGGCGGTCCTGATCGGAGTCCAGCTGATGTTCATGGTGCCTCTCCTAAAAAAATTTCAAAAAAATCTTTCGACAACCCTAAAGTTCTCCAAAACGCTGCCGTAAAAGGCAGACAACCGGCAATCCGGCCGGAGTTTGCCTCAATGGTGGAGCGCAGTCATGACGTCCAACGAAGTCCTCGCAATGTATGAAAACATCGCCGCCCTCAGCAGCCGCATGGCTGTCGCTGCGCGCGAAGGGGATTGGGACGGCCTGGCGCGCCTGGAAACGCAGTGCGCCCTGCAGTCGAGCGCGGCAAAGAGCGGCGTCCCGCCGCTGGAAGGCGCCGCCCGCAAGCGCAAGGTCGACCTGCTCAAGCAGATCATGGCCAACGACCGCGCCGTGCGCGACATTACCGAGCCGTGGATGGGCCAACTGGACCGCGCACTGAGCCCGACCCACTGATCCGCCCTACTCCGCCTGAAGCCCCTTCGACTTGCCGTCCAAGGGGCTTTTTGCTTTCTGCGCGGCCAGGATGCCATCCATGTTCCCTTCGATCCATGCGGCGAGGTCGCCGAGCTTGTGCCCGATCTGCTCGCCGAGTGGCGTCAGCCGGTATTCCACGTGAGGCGGGAGGACGGGATGGGCGATGCGCTGCACGAACCCGTCCTGCTCGAGCCAATACAGCGTCTGGGCCAGCATTTTTTCGCTGATGCCGCCCACCCTGCGGCGCAGTTCGCCGAAGCGGTGCGTGCCATCCATCAATGCGACGAGCAGCAGCACGCCCCAGCGGCTCGTCACATGTTTCAGCACTTCACGCGACGGGCAGTATTCGGAGAATAAGTCCGCGCGCACAAGCTCGTTCATGTCCCCTCCTCGATCGATGATCTGCCGCTATGGTAGCGATAACCCGAGCGGGAGGCCAACGCGCGCCGCGCAAACAAAAACCGCGCAGCGACGTGGGTCATCTGCGCGGCTCTCGGGAATGGGGAGCGCGACTACCAGGCATCCCCTGGCGTCGCCTCTTGCCGGTTGCCTCCGGCGTCCGTCTGCCACTGTTGGCAGCGAACCGCTTCCGGCATCAGGCGCTTCCTCAGCGACCGTCCGACCCCGCGCCACGCTATCGGTGGTGGCTGCGGCGGACCCTGATCCGTGTACTTCGGGATTGAGTATAACGCAAAATCAGCACTTGTGTAGACGACTCACAGGAAGATTTTGAACGCTATTCCAGCGTCGGCTCGGCGGCCTCGCCTGCCGCCGGCGGCGCCTTGCGGCGACGGACGGCATATGCCCCCGCGCCACCCAGCGCCAGCACGCCGATGGCGGCGCCGATCCAGCCCCAGGGCAAGCTTTCGTCCGGCGCCGGCGCCTTCGGCTTGTGCGGCACGAGCGGCTTGATCGACGAGATCGGGCGTGGCCCGGCGGGCTTCGGCGGAGGCGGCGCCGGCTTCGCCTCGGCTTCCTTCGGCGGCTCCGGGTTGGCCTCGGCTTCCTTCGGCGGCTCCGGGTTGCTCTCCGGCATGGTCTCGGGCTTCGGCGCCTCGTGCGCCACGGCCGGCGCGGCCAGCGACACCTGCAGCTTCTTCATCCGGTCCTCGACCTGGCCGAGGCGGGAACGCAATTCGTCGTTCTTCGCGCCGAGGGCCGCGCAGGCCTGCACTTCCTCGGCCCGGGGCGCACAGGCGGGCGGCGGGGTCGCCGGCCTGGCGATGGGCGCCGGCGGCGGACGGCG
>DATEJC010000620.1:0-2389 GCA_035278345.1 Bradyrhizobium sp.
AGCGCTGGCATTGAGCACGCCGGGGCCTGGCACGACGCTGAACACGCCGGGCCGACCGCTGGCGCGGGCGTAGCCGAATGCCATGTAGCCGCAGGCCTGCTCATGCCGCGCGCCGATCACCTTCAGCTGCGCCTGGTGGAAGGCGTCGAACAGGCCATAGATCTGCGCGCCCGGCAGCCCGAACACGGTATCGACGCCATGCGCCACAAGGCCGTTGACGATGGCTTCTCCACCGGAAGCTACGCTCATTGCACTTATCCAATCTGTCAGGGAGTTTCGTCGACGACGCCGTTGCGGAGGATGCCGACGCCTTCGGCCTCGACCTCGACGACATCGCCGGGTTTGAGGTAGCGCGGCGGATCGAATCGCGCACCGGCGCCGGTTGGCGTGCCCGTGACGATGATGTCACCGGGGACCAGGGTCGTGAAGGTGGAAATATAATTGAGCAGGTAGCGGAAGCCGAAGATCAGCCGCCCGGTGCGGTCGTCCTGCCGCGTCTCGCCATTGACGCGCGTGGTCAGGCGGATATCGGCAATCTGGAGCTGATCGGTGAAGGGCACCAGCCACGGCCCGAGGCTGCCGGTGGAATCGAAATTCTTGCCTTGCGTAACGTTGAACTTGGCATGCCGCACCCAGTCGCGCAGCGTGCCCTCGTTGCACAGCGTGATCGCGGCGATGTGGTCGAGCGCTCTGTCTTCCGCAATGTGCCGGCCGGCCTTGCCGATGACGATGACGAGCTCGCCCTCGTAGTCGAGCTGCTGCGAAGCGCGCGGGCGCACCAGGGGCGTGTTGTGGCCGACAAAGGAGCGAGTCGTGCGCATGAACATGCTCGGATACTTTGGCGCGTCCGAGCCGTCTTTGTACTCGGCATTGCGGTCCGGATAGTTCACGCCGATGCAGATGATCTTTTCCGGCGCGGGGATCGGCGTCAGCCAGCTGACGTCGGCGAGCGCATGGTCGGGCGCATGCCTTGCGCCTTCCTCGGCAAGCCTCAACAAGGCGCCGGCCTCGATGACTTCGCGCAGCGTCGGATAGTCGAAGCGCGCGGAGAGGTCGACGATGCCGCGATCGGTGACGAGGCCATACTTGGCGATGCCGCTGACGGTGTAGGTGGCGAGGCGAGGGGCGGTCATCGCGTGTTCAGTCCGCTACCAGCACGTCGGCCACGAATTGCGGTTCACGCACCTTTTGCCCCGTGAAGGGCGAGCCCTGCTCGAACCAGGAGCGGGGCGCGGGCGCACCCCACAGCGTTTGCCGGCGCGGATCGCGCAGCGACCACCGCAGCGGCTCGTGGTCGTGATCCCCGGTGAAATAGTCGCTTGTGTAGAGCTCGAGGCGATGGCCGTCGGGATCGCGCACATAGAGGAAGAAGGCGTTGGAGATGCCGTGGCGGCCGGGACCACGCTCGATGTTCTTGAGGTATCCGCTGGAGGCCATAACGTCGCAGAGATGCAGCACGTTCATCGCGGTCGGCACCCAGTAGGCAAAATGGTGCAGGCGAGGGCCCTTGCCGTTGGTGATCGCGAAATCGTGCACATTGCCCTTGCGGTGTAGCCAGGCGGCGGCAATGCGGCCGTTCGGCCCGTCTTCCTCGGCGTATTCGCTCAGGCGGAAGCCGAGCCGGGCGTAGAAGTCGACCGTGCCCTGAACTTCCGCGGCGAACACGTTGAAATGGTCGAGCCGCTGTGGATGGCAGCCCTTGTAGAGATCGTAGCGCCGCAGCAAATGCGGGCGCTTCTCCATCGTCGCATAGAGTTCGATCTGGAAACCGAAGGGATCGGTGAAGTGCAGCGTGCGGCCCTGGAACGGCTGCTCGACAAACGCGTGAGCGATGCCGTTCGCCGCGAAGAAGGCGGCCGCCTTGTCGAGATCGCCATCATTGCCGACCTTGAAGCCTAGCCGGTTGCAAGCGGGCACCGCGGCTTTGCGCAGCACCAGCGAATGATGCTGGTGCTCCTCGCTGCCGCGCAGGTAAACGGCCTTGCCGTCGCGATCCTCGACATGCAGGCCGACAGTGGTCTCGTAGAATTCGCGGCTGGTGTCGAGGTCGGTGACATCGAGCACGGCGTGGCTGGAGCGGATGACGTTGAACGGCGGGTCGAAGATGTGTTTCGGAACGGGCATGGCTTCCTCGATTTTTTCCTTTCGTCATTCCGGAATGTGCCGTCAGGCGCAGGCCCGGAAATCCATCCGCGCGATCGTGGTTATGGATTCCGGGCTCGCGACTTCGTCGCGCACCGGAATGACTGCGTTACATTCCCAGCTTCTGAATCTTGTGTGTGCCCCGCGCCAGCGAGACGTGCTTGGTTTCCATGTAGAAGTCGAACGAATAGTCGCCGCCGTCGCGGCCGATGCCGCTAGCTTTCATGCCGCCGAACGGCGTCGGCAG
>DATEJC010000621.1:0-2437 GCA_035278345.1 Bradyrhizobium sp.
CACACCGTGTTGACGCGGATCAGCGGCGCCAGCGCGCGCGCCAGCGATTGCGTCATCGTGTTGAGCGCGCCCTTGCTCGCCGCATACGCCACCGACGAGCCGCCGCCGGAAATGCCGGCGACCGAGGAGATGTTCACCACCGCCGACGCGCGGCCGGAGGCCTTCGCGCTGGCTTCCAACAGCGACCGCGCGGCGCGGATCATCTGGAACGGCCCGATGGTGTTGACGGCATAGATGCGCTGAAAGTCCTCCGCCGAAAGCCCGTCGAGATCGTGATGCGGCACGTGCTTGGTCGTGCCGGCATTGTTGACGAGGATGTCGAGCTTGCCCCAGCCCTGCGCTGTAGCGGCGATCTTCTTGCAGTCCTCGTCGCGCGAGACGTCGCCCTGCACCACCAGCACTTCGGCCCCTGCCTTGCGGCAGAGATCGGCAGTCTCCTCGGCTTCCTTCTTGCTGTTGGAATAGTTGACGACGATCTTGCCGCCACCCTTGGCCAGGATGGAAGCGGTCGCGGCTCCCAATCCCGAAGCCGACCCCGTCACGATCGCGAACAAACCATCCTTGGACATCCGTTTCCTCTTGTTGTTTTGAGAGCTTATTCAACCGCTGGCATACCATATCGCGCGGCAAAGCGAGGGCAAATCGATACTCCGCTCGATGGAATAAGACCTGCCACGCGCCGCGCATTCCATCGGCGCAAGCGGCCCTGCTTCCGGCGCTTGTCAGGCCTATGGCTTTTCCTCATCATAAAGCGCAAGAAAAGACCGCACCCGGCCCGGCGGAACCACCGCTGGCCGTGGTGCCAATCAACATCGGGGAGCGCCGTGGCGGAGAGTGAGAACATTGTCGTCGAGACCGCGGAAAAGATTTTCGCCGATCTCGCCGACGCCCAGACCATCAATCATGACAAGAAGGGCGCGTGGAAGGCCCCGCTCTGGCAGGCGCTGAGCGAGGCGGGCTTGCCGCTTGCCTGGGTGCCCGAGGATTGCGGCGGCTCCGGCGCGAGCCTTGCCGACGGGTTTGCCGTGCTCAACGCCGCCGGCCGCCACGCCATCGCGGTGCCGCTTGCCGAAACCATGCTGGCCGGCTGGCTCTTGGCGCAAGCCAAGATCTTCTCGCCCGACGGCGAGATGACGGTGATCCCGGCAACCCCAAAGGACCGCATCACGCTCAATTCCGACGGCACGCTTTCCGGCCGCGCCCGCAGCGTGCCCTTTGCCAAGGCGGCCAAGCATTTTGCCGTGCTCACCGGCAATTCGATTGCACTGGTCGATGCCTCGAAATGCCGGATCGAGGCCGGCATCGGCCTTGGCGGCGACAACAGCGACATCGTCGTGCTCGACAAGGTCGCTCCCCTTGCCACCAAGCCTGCGCCGAAAGGTTTTGACCAGACGCAGCTGATGCTGATGGGCGGCGTGGTGCGCTCACTTCAGATCGCCGGCAGCCTGGAAGCGATGCTGGAGATCAGCGTGCGCTATTCCAACGAGCGCGTCGCCTTCGAGAAGAAGATCTCGAAATTCCAGGCGGTGCAGCACAACCTCGCAAAACTCGCCGGCGAATCCGCCGCTGCGCTCGCCGCCGCCACTTCCGCCGCCGACACCATCGCCAACTCAAAAGGCTTCGACGACGCCTACTTCCTCGAATCGGCCGCGGCAAAGATCCGCTGCTCGGAAGCGGCGGAAAAGGGCGGCGCCATCGCCCATCAGGTGCATGGCGCGATCGGGTTCACCATCGAGCACATCTTGCACCGCTTCTCTCTGCGGGCGCTGGCCTGGCGCGACGATTTCGGCTCGGAGAGCTACTGGGCCGTCGAGCTCGGCAAACTGGTCGCCGACCGCGGGGCCGATGAATTGTGGCCCCTGGTGGCCTCGCGCTGATCACAAGAAACGAGACACACGATGACCGCAGCCCTCCGTTTCGATCCGATCCGCCTGCCGGAAAAGTGCGAACAATTGCGCAAAGAAGTGCGCGCCTTCCTTGCCGAAGAAGCCGCCCGCGGCACCTTCGATACCAGCAAGCCCAACCGCGAGGACACCGACGTGCCGGAATTCTGCCGCCGCGTCGGCGAGCGCGGCTGGATCGGCATGACCTGGCCGAAGAAATATGGCGGCCAGGAACGCTCCTTTCTCGAGCGCTATGTCGTGACCGAGGAGATGCGCGTTGCGAATGCGCCGACGCGGCGCTTCTTCGTCGCCGACCGTCAGAGCGGGCCGATCCTGCTCAAATACGCGCCCGAGCACATCAAGATGGACATCCTGCCGCGCATCTGCAAAGGCGAGGTCTGTTTTGCCATCGGCATGAGCGAGCCGAATTCCGGCTCCGACCTGTTCGCGGCCAAGACCCGCGCCACCAAGACCGACGGCGGCTATCTCATCAACGGCACCAAGATCTGGACCTCGTCGGCGCATATCGCCGACTACATGATCGCGATCTTCCG
>DATEJC010000622.1:0-4269 GCA_035278345.1 Bradyrhizobium sp.
CGTGTCAGCCGTTACCGAGCAGACGGCGATTGCGCATGCGCTGGTGAAGTCGTTGTTCGAGGACGGGCGGCTGGACGAATTCCAGATCGCTTCGTTTGCTGAAGCGGGCAAGTTCGACGAGACCAATGCCTCGATGGCGGCGCTGGCCAATGTCCCGGTCGCCGTCGCCGAGAACATGATGATCGAGACCCGCGCCGAGGGCGTGATGATCCTCGCCAAGGTCGCCGGATTCTCGTGGTCGACGGTGAAGGCGATCATCAATCTGCGCGACGATCTCGCCGGCGGCGGAGAGCCTACCGACCTGCAGGCCTGCAAGGCCACCTATGAGCGGCTGCGGCCCTCGACCGCGCAGCAGGTGCTGCGCTTCCACCGCATGCAGCAGCAACAGGACGCCCCGGCGGCCTGATCCGCTAGAGGCTCGCGGCGAACAAATCCCAGCGGCCCGGCAAGCCCTTGAGCTCATACGAGCCGCGGTCGGCAAATTTCAGGCCGGCGCCGGCGACGAGATCGGTGACTACACGCGACACCAGCACCTCGTCCGAGCCGCAATGGCTCATCACGCGCGCGGCGGCGTGGACGGCGATGCCGCCAATGTCCCTGCCCCTGACTTCGATCTCGCCGGTATGCAGCCCGGCTCGCACGGGAAGACCGATCTGCCGCACGGCCGAACCAAAGGCGAGCGCGCAGCGCACCGCGCGGCCGGGGCCATCGAAGGTCGCCAAAATGCCGTCACCCGTGCTCTTGATCAAATGGCCGCGGTGCCGGTCGACCACCTGATGCGCGAGCTGGTCATGATCATCCAGGATCCGCCTCCAACGCTGATCGCCCATCTCAGCGGCGCTACGCGTGGAATCGACGATGTCGGTGAACAGCACGGTCGCGAGTACCCGCTCCAGTTCCGCGCTGCCGCTGTCGCGATGGCCGGTGACGAATTCCTCGATGTCGCCCGCCACCACCTCGGTATCGCCAGTCCAGAACACGTGATCGCCTTCCGGATATTCGATGAATTTCGCGCCGGGGATCGGCTCCGCCAATTCGCGGCCCAGCGCAATCGGCACCTGGATATCGGTGCGGCGGTGAAGCACGAGCGTCGGAACCTGCAGGGTGGGCAGGATCGCCCTGATGTCGATCTGGCGATTGAGTGAAAGGATCGTCCGGATCGCGCCGGGACTGCTCGACAATCGCTCGAACTTCGCGAAGCGAGCGACCGCCTCCGGCGTACCCGCCTGGCTCGGAATGACCGTCCTGATCATCGCGCCGGTGCCCCAGTTCTTCACGAGTTGCTCAAGACTCATCTGCCAGTTTTCTTCGGACATGCGGGCGGCCGAACGGGCAAAACCGCCCATCAGGACAAGGCGAGAAATCCGTTCTGGATAGGTTGCCGCGAATAATGCGCTCATCGCGCAACCTTCCGAAAAGCCCACCAGGGCCGCACGGCGCGAGCCGATCGTGTCCATGACGGCGCGAACGTCGTCCATGCGCTGCTCGAGCGAGGGAACACCGGATATGCGGTCCGAGAGTCCCTGCCCTCGCTTGTCGAAGGTCACGACCCGGGCAAAAGCCGACAGCCGCCGCAGGAATGCGGTGTAGCCGGTCATTTCGTGCAAGAACTCAATATGCGAAAACAGGCCCGGAACGACAATCATATCGATCGGTCCGTCGCCCATCACCTGATAGGCGATGCTGACGTCACCGCTCTGCGCGTAGTGTGTTTCCGGCAGCACGAAGTCGTTCATCGCCCGCAACCCCAAAATGCGGGCGCGATCCTCGCCTCGGAGACCGGACGGGTCAACAGGCGGTTTAGTACTTCAGCACGCGCGAGCCGATCAGCGCGCCGACGGCCGCAACCAGTGCGGTCGCCAGCGTGTACCAGGTGGCGACAAACAGCGGCGAATCATCGGTGCAGTGCGAGGCATAAAGCGTCGCTGCCAGCCCCGCCGACAACAGGCCCGCGATCGCGCCCGACAGCGCCGGCCGCGATGGCGCGCCGTGGCGCAGGCCGAGCAGCGCGGCGATCAGCAAGGGCAGCGACATCGCGGGGATCGAGGCCATGCAGAATTTCGAGTTGTGGCCGACAAGGCGCGTCATCATTGGCGCGCGCTGCGGCATCATCATCTCGCCACTGATGCCGGCGACCAGCAGGCCCGCCGGAATCAAGAGGTACCAGCCGAAGCCGCGCAGCGAGACTTCCGGCCGCGACAGATGTAGCGCGACCGCGATCGCCGAGATTGCCAGCGCCAGCGTGACCGCGAATTTCAGATCGAAGAACGGGTTGTGCATCGCCGTCATGATGTCCGGACGCACGCCGAGCTCGGCGAAGAAGATCAGCAGCGACAGCGGCGCTGCCGCCAGCAGCGCCAGCATCAGCACGTAGCCGACGGGACGGGCGCGGTGGGTATTGTCGGCCGCAAGGCTGCGGATGAGTTGTTCGGTGTCCATCCTCACTGCTCCTTCAACCTGGCCGTCAGGCTCGCGAGCCCGCGATGCAGCGCCACCCGCACCGCGCCCTCGCTCATGGAAAACTTCTTCGCGGTGTCCTTGATGGAGGCGCTTTCAACCGCGATCGACTGCAGCACGTCGCGCTGACGCGCCGGCAGCGTGTTGAGATGCGCTGCGACCTCGCCGGCGGGGGCCGTCTCCGGCGCGGGATCGCCGGCCAGCGTCTCGGCGAAATCATCGATGTCGACGAAGATGCGACGGCCGCGGCGGCGCAGCGCATCGATCAGCTTGTTGCGGGCGATTGCAAACAGCCAGGGCGCGAATGGAGCATTCGCATCCCAGGTATGCCGCTTCAAATGCACCGCCAGCAAAATGTCCTGCACGATGTCCTCGGACTGATCGACCGGTTGCCCGGCGCGCGACAGACCACGGCGTGCCGCGGCCCGGAGCACCGGTGTGACGCTCCTGAGCAGCCGATGATACGCCGCATCGTCGCCTGAAATGGCGAGCCGCATCAGGCCGGTCCACTCATTCTCATGTTCGCGCAACCCGGCGCTCCACTGACAATTCGGTCGATCTTTCAATTTGTTACGCCGCCGACCTCGGATCACGAATTCGTGATTAATGACGCAAGGGCTCGCAAGAAGCGCCTGCCCGCCAAAGGGAATCGGCAAGCCGCCTCGTTGGGTGGCCGAGCAGGCTCATAACATCGATTGCGACGGGTCGCACCGGTCGAGGGAACCCAAAACTGCCCTCGCGCGAGGCCGCTTCTTCGCAACGCCCTGGTGCCGCGTTTTCGCCCCGTGTTGCCCGAAGATTCCCATTTTTCGCCCATCTGTGAACACGCGGCGCGGTCTTTCCTTCCGTCGGGGACGGGCAATTGGGGAGACTAGCAATGACCATCAGAGCCGGCGGGCGCGTGGCGTTGATAGCAGCCACCGGGCTGTTTGTATGCGTGACGGGCGTGAGTTGGACGGTGGCGGCGTCGGATGCCGCCGAACAGAAGTCCGAATCTGTCAGCACGTCGACGAAGGTGAAGCAGGTGCGCTACTACAAGCGCTACGCCCACCGCAAATATACCCGCGCGGCGCAAAAATCTTCCGAAGAGAAAAAGCCTGCCGAGACCCAGGTCGCCGAAGCCGGTGGGCCCAGCGAGCTTCCCGCCACCGTCGCCAATGCCAATGCGCGGATGGGGGGCGAGGTCACCGACTACACCGCGCGCGCCATGACCGCACGCGCCAATGCCCTGTTGTCATCGGACCAGCCCGCCGAAGGGCAAGGCGCGGTCACCATGCAGGTGGTCGAGGCCGACCAGCTCAACGACATCGACAAGACGTTGCAGGAACAGACACCGCCAGCGCAGACCACTGTCGCGGTGGCGCCGGCCAAGCCCGTGGCCACGGCCAGGACGCTCGCCCAGGAGACCTCGACTTGGGATCAGACCTCGCTGATCGGCAAGATCTTCATCGCCTTCGGCGCGCTGCTGACGATTGCTTCGGCCGCGCGCATGTTCATGGCGTAGCCGCTTACCCCTGCAAAGGCGGGCGCGCCTGTTTCGAGCGCGGCCGGCCCACTTGATGCCCTGCGCTGCAGCGGGCAATGTCGCCCCGAATTTTCAACCGGGGTACCCATGAGCACGTTCGAACACATCATCGTCGAATCCAAAGGCGCGGTCGGCGTCATCACGCTGAACCGTCCAAAGATGCTCAATGCGCTCTCATTCGGCGTCTTCCGCGAGATCGCCGCCGCCGTCGAGGACCTCGAGGCCGACGACAAGATCGGCTGCATCGTCGTCACCGGCAGTGAAAAGGCCTTTGCCGCCGGCGCCGA
>DATEJC010000623.1:0-2670 GCA_035278345.1 Bradyrhizobium sp.
CGGATGGTCGGAATCGTAGCCGCGATGGGTCGCGAGATCGAACGCAACCGAAAGCCCCTTCTGACCCGCGGCGAGATTGCGCCGGTAGAAGGCGTTGGAATCCTCGGCGCTGGAGAAGCCGGCATACTGCCGGATGGTCCACGGCTGGGTGACGTACATGGTCGGGTAGGGGCCGCGCAGATAGGGCGCCACCCCCGGCCAGGTCTCGAGGAAGTCGATGCCGGCAAGATCGCCTTCGCCATAGATGGGCTTCACCGGGATGCCCTCCGGCGTCAGCCACGGCTCGGCGTTGCCGGCGGGCGAGGGGGGCGCGGCCTTCTCAAAGGCGATATCGGCAAAGTTCGGTATGCGGCTCATAGCTATCCAGTATAGCACGGCCGGGCGCTTCGGCCCGGCGTTTCAGTCATGGTCGGGATGCTGGTGGCTCACGATAGTTGCCATCTTCTCCGGACCGTAATTCTGCATCGTGGTCTGGCTCGGCAGGTTGGCGATGCCGACCACCCAGCCGAGGCGGGATTCCGTGCCGTATTGCCTTGTCGGGATCACGTGGTCGGGCCGGTCGAAATTGCCGGTCAGGATCTCGATCTTGGGGCCGTCGATGCGACGGAAGCTCAAAGGCGTGCCGCAGGCGGCGCAAAAGTCGCGCATGGCGATGGAGGAGGACTGGAACGCGGCCGGCTTGCCGCGTGTCCACGTGAAATCGGCGTGCTCGATGTCGGCAAAGGAGGCGAACGGCGCACCGGTCGCCTTCTGGCACATCCGACAGTGGCAAATGCTGATCCTGGTGGGCGACTTCGCTACGGCGAAGCGGATAGCGCCGCACTGGCAGCCGCCGGTCAGAACGGGTTTTGCAGCATCCGTCATGCTCACTCCATCCGCTTGTAGGCGTCGCGCAACACCGCCAGCGCATCGCCGCCGGCGAAGATGAAATCGCCCACGCCCGCAGCGCGGAACGCGGCCTCCTGCTCGCCGGGGCGCCCTGCCAGATAGATATGCCTTGCGCCGGCCGCTTGAAGGGCCTTGGCGGCGTCAGCGGCTTTGCCGGCATAGACGCTGTCCGAGGAACACACGCACGCGATATCAGCGCCGGAGGCCTTGAAGGCCCCGGCGAGTTCCACGAAAACAAAAAATCCCTCGGTGTCGACGGCCTCGATGCCACCGGCCTCGAAGAAGCTCTTGGCAAAGGTCGCGCGCGCGGTGAAGTCGGCGGCGGTGCCGAGATTGGCGAGGAAGACTTTTGGCCGCTCTCCCGTCTTCTTCAGGATCGCATCAGATTTATCGCGGAGCGCCTCAAAAGGCGCCGCGAGCCGCATCGGCGGCAGCGGATCAAACTTGTATTTCGCCTCGCCATAGGACGGCAGTACGATCGGCCTGGCGTCGAGTACGGCGATGTCGGCTTCGTGGAGGTTCGGGAATTCGCTGGCGCCGGTGAGCACGTCGCGGCGTTTTGCAATGTTGGCCTCGCGCGCCGCGCGGGTCGCCGCGACCTTGCGCTGGATCACGTTCTCTTCCAGCGCGGCAAACAGCCCGCCGGCCTTCTCGGTCTCCTGGAACAGCGCCCAGGCCGTCTCGCACAGCTCGCGCGTCAGCGCCTCGATGCCGCCGGAGCCGGCCGCGGGATCGCTGACCTTGCCCAGGTTGGATTCTTCCAGCAGCACCAGCTGCGTATTGCGCGCCACGCGCCGCGCAAATGGATCAGGCAGACCGCGCGCCAGCGTGTGCGGCAGCACGGTGATGGCGTTGGCGCCACCGAGACCTGCCGAGAAGGTCGCCATGGTCGCGCGCAGCATGTTCACGAAGGCATCGCGCTGGGTCAGCATGCGCCATGAGGTGTCAGCGGCGATGAACAGCGGCCTTGGTGTGAGGCCACAGGCCTGCTCGACGCGCGCCCAAAGCAGCCGCATCGCGCGGAATTTTGCCAGCGTCAGAAACTGATCGGCATCGGCGGTGAGCCGCGCGTAGACCATGCCCTGCGCGGCATCGAGTGCGATGCCGGATTGTTCGATCGCGCGGAGGTAGGCGACGGCGGCGGCCAGCGTGAAGGCAAGCTCCTGCACCTCGGAGCCGCCGGCGTCATGCACGACGCGGCCGTCGGCGGCAACGATCGGGCCTTTGAAACCCATTCCGGCAAGGCTCTGAACGGCGCCGGTCACCGCCGGCACGATCTCGGCCCAAGCATAGGGACTCGATCCCCACACGGCGCCGGCGCCAAGCGGATCGAGGCCGAAGCGGATGTCGCAAGACGCCGGCGACAATCCCCTCCGCTTGACCAACTCGGCGACATGAATCGCGGCCATCCGCGATTGCGGGCCGATCTGTAGCTCCAGTGCAATGCCTGCATCAAGGAAAACGCCGTCGAGGATTTTCTCGATCGCCTCCGGCGAGGGATCGAGGCCGAAACCATAGGCGCCATTGGCGCCGGCAAACACCAGCGTCAGCCCCGTAGAGCCGTTTTCGAGATCGTGCAGCGCCTGCGCATTGGCCTGGGCGGCATCCGGATGATCGATCCGCTGCATGATCTGCCATGGCGCGGCCGCGGCGCGGCCCGCGATGGGCGCAGCACCCTTGGCGCGGCTGTAGATCGGCTCGATCCTGATGCCGTCATAGGTCTTGCTGACCAGCTTTTCGAACGGCGCGCCCTTCAGCACGCCGTCTACGAGCTTGCGCCAG
>DATEJC010000624.1:0-6519 GCA_035278345.1 Bradyrhizobium sp.
GCACTCCACAATTGCGTTTGCGTGAGCGGCGTCTTGTCGAGCGGCGTTGCGGCGGTCATCGTCGCGGCCGACTCGTCGCTTCCGCGCAGCTTCGGCGACAGCCACAGCTGCCTCGGCTGCCATACACGGAGGAACAGGATCAGGCAGCCCATCGAGATCAGCGATGCGCCGATGTCGACGATCCAGGGATTGATGTAGTTCGAAATCACGAATTGCGGGACCGCAAAGGAAACGCCGGTGACCAGGATGGCGGGCCATATCTCCTTCATGCCTCGCCAGCCGGCGAACGCCCACACCACCCAGAACGGCACGATCAGCGAAAACACCGGCAACTGTCGTCCGACCATCGCGCCGAGCACGTAGGGATCGAGCCCGGTGACCGACGCGAGCCCCTGGATCGGCGTGCCGAGCGCGCCGTAGGCGACGGGCGCCGTATTGGCGATCAGCGACAAGCCGGAGGCGGCGAGCGGCGAAAAGCCGAGCCCGATCAGCACCGCCCCCGTGATGGCGACCGGCGTGCCGAAACCGGAGGCGCCTTCGAAGAACGCGCCGAACGAGAACGCGATCAACAGCAATTGCAGGCGGCGGTCTTCGGTGACGCCGCCGACCGCGCGCTTCAACAATTCGAAGCGACCGGTCGTCACCGTGATCTGGTAGAGGAAGATGACGTTGAGCACGATCCAGCCGATCGGAAAGAAGCCGGTCACCACGCCCAGCAAGGTAGCGCGCACCGACATGTCGGCGGGCATGTGGAAAATGGCGATGGTGATCAGATTGGTGACGATCACGGCGACGATGGCGGCGATGTGCGCCTTCACCTTGCCGCTGGCGATCAGTACCAGCAGCGTGATCACGGGAATGGCGGCCGCAATGGTCGACAAGGCCGCATTGTTGAGCGGATTATAAACTTGATCCCACATTGAGTTCTCTCCCCACGCCGTTATGGCGCATGCCGCCCGGCGTGAACGGTCCGGCACGCATGGGCGTTCCAACGGGATGCTTGCGATACGCGAAGCAAGCTGCCAAAGCGGGTCGTCACATCAGCGCGAAGCCTTGAGGGCCCCCCGTTCCTCGCCTGCGCCGCATGCTAGGATCGGAGAGGAACCTGCGACAAGCCGTCGCAGGCTCCGGATGCTTACGACTTTTGTCGGCACCGTTGGTTTTCCAAGTGTTCTCAGGGCCTTAAGCCCAGCTCCCGGAGATGACGATCTGTGAAAAACATCCGCGCGACGCTCGCGACCGTATGGCGGATCGCGTCCCCCTATTTCCGTTCCGAGGACAAATGGGCGGGCCGCGGCCTGCTTGCGGCGGTGATCGCCATCGAGCTGTCGCTGGTGGCGATCGACGTCCTGATCAACCAGTGGAATAACCGCTTCTACAACGCGCTGCAGGACAAGGACTGGGACCGCTTCACCTGGGAGATCGGTGTCTTCACGGTCCTGGCGTCGTTGAACGTCGTGCTGTCCGTGTACCAGCTCTATCTCAACCAGTGGCTCCAGATCCGCTGGCGCAGCTGGATGACCAGCCACTATCTCGGCGAATGGCTGGAGGGGCCAAACCACTATCGCATGCAGCTGCAGGGTGATGCGGCCGACAACCCGGACCAGCGCATGACCGATGACGTCAAGCTGTTCGTCGAGCGCACGCTGGAGATCGGCATCGGGCTGTTGAGCTCGGTCGTGTCGCTGGCTTCCTTCGTGGCGATCCTGTGGGGCCTGTCGGCGGCGGCTCCCCTGCACCTGTTCGGCAATGAATACGCCATTCCCGGCTACCTCGTCTGGGCCGCGCTGATCTACGCCATCTTCGGCACCGTGATGACGCAATGGGTCGGCTCGCCGCTGGTCAACCTCGACTTCGTACAGCAACAGCGCGAGGCGGATTTCCGCTTCAACCTGGTGCGCGTGCGCGAGAATTCCGAGCAGATCGCACTGATGGGGGGCGAGCCCGCCGAACGCGAACGGCTGGCGCACCGTTTCGGCCGCGTCATCGCCAACTGGTACGGCATCATGAGCCGGACCAAGCGTCTGACGTTTTTTACCCGAAGCTACGATCAGGCCGCGGTGATTTTCCCCTACGTCGTGGTGGCCCCGGCCTATTTCTTCGGCGGAAAGGTCCAGCTCGGCGGCTTGATGCAGACCGCGTCCGCCTTCGACAGCGTCTACAGGGCGTTGTCGTTCTTTGTCCGGATCTATCGCAACCTTGCCGAATGGCGCGCGGTGGTGGCTCGTCTCGACGGCTTCGAGATGTCGATCGAAAGCTCGCGGCACCTGGCGGCAAGCCCGGCCTCGGTCCGCATCGCCGCCGGCAAAAGCGAGGCGATCGAGCTCAAGCAATTGCTGGTGCGGCTGCCGCATGGCGCGCCGGTGGTCGCCGCCGATGCGATGACCTTGCGCCATGGCGAGCGCACGCTGATCACCGGTCCCTCGGGTTCGGGGAAGTCGACGCTGTTCCGCGCCATTGCCGGCATCTGGCCATTCGGCGACGGCACGGTCACCATTCCCGCCGGCGCCACGCTGATGATGCTGCCGCAGCGGCCTTACTTTCCGATCGGGCCGCTGCACGCGGCACTGGTCTATCCTGCCGCGGCCGGCGCTTTCGACATCAAGCGGGTCGAGCAGGTGCTGGTCGATGTCGGGCTGCCGAAGCTTGCGCCGCGGCTAGGCGAGGAGGCGCACTGGAACCGGATGCTGTCGCTCGGCGAGCAGCAACGCCTGGGCGTCGCGCGCGCGCTGTTGCATGCGCCGACGTTCCTGTTCCTGGATGAAGCGACCGCCTCGCTCGACGAGCCGTCGGAGGCCGCGCTCTACGGCCTGCTCGCCGACAAGCTGGCGGCCACGACGCTGGTCTCGATCGGCCACCGCTCGACGCTGGAGGCCTTCCACGAACGTCAGCTCGCGCTGGTCCGCGACGGCGATCGCTTTGCGCTGCGCGAGGGAGCCGGAGCGCAATAGCGCGGACCCCGCTCGTCCGGTCATTGCCAAAGCAAAGGGCGGCAGATTGCACTGCCGCCCCCGAACGGTTGAACCGGAAAAGCTTACTTCAGGTTGGTCATTGCGGTGAGGTCGGCCGACAGCTTGACGATGCCGGCGGCGCCGCACCAGTTGGAGCCGAACGCGGTCACGCCGTTGCCGGGATTGATTTTGGTGACGAAGTTCGGGCTGGAGTTGGTCGTGCTGTAATCGCTGGTGAAAGCGTTGCAGTCACCCTTGGAGAGGTTCGTATCCGAGTAGCGGATGTCGAGGGTGAAGACCTTGTAGGTGAAGCCGACGCCGACGTTCCAGGTGTTGTAGCTGGGCTCCGGAATGCCGTTCGGGAACGGGCCGCCGAACGCGCTTGCGACCGTCGTGCCATAGAACGCGTCGGAGGTGCCGAGCCACTGCCGGCCGAATTCGCCGGAGACGTACATGCCGATACCCGAGGAGCCGAACGTCGTCGAGGGCGCGGTCCACTTGGCAGTGATCGAGGCGTAGTTGCCCCAGGCGCCGAGATTGAGGAAGTTCGGCGAATAGTACTCGTTGAAGCCGACCGTGAACTGGTCGTTAAAGGCGATGTTCAGCTTGGCGTAGACTTCGTAGAAGCTGGCGTTCTTCTTGGCGAAGTTGCCATTGATCGGCAGGCCGCCGATGCCGGGCACGCCGAAATCGGTGCCCTGGCTAAAGGAAGCGCAGTTGTTGGTCGGCGCCGGCACCGTGCCCTGCGCGCCGAAGCACTGCCCGCCGGGATAGATGTAGCCCCAGGCGCCGAAGTCGAAGGCGAAGATGCCGAAGGTCGGGCGGATACCGCCGTAGAAGTCGATTTCGGCGGCGGCGCGGTTCGGGAAGGAGATGCTTTCGCCGGCGACGCCGACATAGGCCTGCAGGTCCTTGTTGAAGTTGTAGCGCGGCTCGAAGTACACCGCGACCGACGGCTTGTGGTTGGACTGGGTGACGCCGCGGAAGATGTAGTCGTTCATGATCGCCGAGCCGAAGGCGAGATCCCAGGGCTCGAACGGAGCCGGCGGCGGAGCCTTGGCCTTCACCGCCATGTCGGCGGCCAGCGCGGCACTTGCAGATACGGCCAGCACCGCGGCGGCCAGAACCAGTTTTCTCATGACGATCCCCATCGTTTTTGAACAGCCGGGCTTCGTTGCCCCATGGAAATCGAAAGACCGACTGCGGCTAAATCCGCGCTCAATCTGGTCCGGGCCATACAAGCCGTGAAGGAAAAAATTCAAGCATCTGCCGCCTTTTTAGGCGTTTGACGCTTTTCGGAAGATGTTGTTGCCGGGTGTTGCATGCACAACACAATTCTGGCGGTTTTGACCCTGCACCGGAGCGATAGACCCTGGAAAAACCCGCTGAAGGTGCAGCCGCGCTGCCGAATCAAGCGCCCGCGCGCCGGCGCAAAGCGATAATCCAAAGCAAAAGGCCGCAGCGTTACCGCTGCGGCCCCTGGAAAAATGCCTGACGCGAAGGGCTAGTGGCTGTCGCCGCTGTCCGATCCGCCCGAGCTCCAGCTCGGAGCGGGACTCGGCGTCGCCCAGCTTGGCGCGGGGGCGGGCTCGGGCTCTGGAGCGGGGGCCGGTGCCGGAGCGGGCTTAGGCGTCGCCGCTTTCCTTGGCGCGCTCTTCTTCGCCTTCTTCGGTGCAGCCTTCTTGGCTTTCTTGGCGGATTTCTTCGCGGCCTTCTTTGCCGACTTCTTCGCAGATTTCTTGGCAGATTTCCTGGCGGACTTCTTTGCGCCCTTCCGCTTTTTCGCCGCTACGGCCTTCCTGGCTTTTTTCGCCTTCTTGGCCTTCGCCTTCTTCTTCGCCTTCTTCGCCATCGTGATCATCCTCCTGTTGCCGCCGATCAATGACTATCGGTCGTGGCGGGTCGCCGTTGTCTGCTGGACTATCAGTTCAGTGTCAGTTCAGTGCTGGCCGCGGACCTCCCGTCGCCCAATCGAGAAGCTCAATCGTATGCACCACAGGAACTGACGTGCCACCGGCTATCTGCACCATGCAGCCGATATTGCCTGCAGCAATCACATCCGGCTCGACGCTTGCGATATTGGCGACCTTGCGATCGCGCAACCTGCCCGCAAGCTCGGGCTGGAGAATGTTGTACGTCCCCGCCGAACCGCAACACAAATGGCTCTCGGGCACATCTTTCACCACGAAACCGTTCTTGGAAAGCAATTCTTTCGGCGCGGCTGTGATTTTCTGCCCATGCTGCAGCGAGCAGGCTGAGTGATAAGCGACCTTGATGTCGCCCTTCAGGCTCGATGGAAGCAGTTCGATGCCCGCGAGATACTCGCTGATATCCTTTGTCAGTGCGGATATTTGCGCGGCTGGCGCGGCGTAATCGGCGTCCTCACGCAGCAGATAGCCGTAGTCCTTGATGACGGTGCCGCAGCCCGACGTCGTCACCAGAATGGCGTCGAGCCCGCCCTGTTCCGCTTCCCGCCGCCAGGCCGTGACATTGGTGCGCGCGCGGGAAAGCGCATCATGGTCGTCGCCCATATGGTGCGTGAGCGCGCCGCAGCATTGCTCGTCCTTCACCAGCACGACCTCGATGCCGTGGCGGGTGAGCAGGTTGATCGCAGCCTGGTTGATGCGCGGCGCCAGCACCTGCTGGGCACAGCCTTGCAGCAATGCGACCCGGCCGCGCCGCTTGCCGAGCGCAGCAAACACGCTGCCCGGAGCCGGCCCCGGCGGCGGCAGGCGCGCGGGCGCCAGCGACAGCATAGCCTTGATTCGGCTGAATAAAGTCGGATTGACCGAACCGGGCTTTGGCGACGGCAGCAGGCTTGCGAAGGGCCGGCCGAGCCGCGCCAGCCACATGCTGTAGCGGAAGAGGTCGGGCCGCGGCAGCACCCATGCGAGCAGCTTGCGCAAGCCCTGCTCGAGAAGCGGCCGTGAATAATCGCGCTCGATCCGCACCCGCGCCTGATCGACAAGGTGCATGTAGTGCACGCCGGAGGGACAGGTGGTCATGCAGGCCAGGCACGACAGGCAGCGGTCGATATGCTTGACCACTTCCGCGGTCGGCTTCTCGTCCTTCTCCAGCATCTGCTTGATCAGATAGATGCGCCCGCGGGGACTATCGAGCTCGTCGCCGAGCAGCACATAGGTCGGACAGGTCGCCGTGCAGAACCCGCAATGGACGCAGGCACGCAGGATCTTGTCGGCCTCCTGGATGTCGGGATCGGCCAGCTGGGCGAGCGAAAATTCGGTCTTCATGTGAGAGTTCCCCGCGCCATTCGGCCGCGGTTGAGGATGTTCTTGGGATCGAAGCTTTGCCGAACGCGCTCGGCCAACGCGGCAAGGCCGGCGGCTTGCGGCTGGAACACGTCGAGATGGCGCCGCACTTCCTCGGTCGCACGGATCAGCGTGGCATGGCCGCCGGCGGCCTCAACCCGGCTGCGCAGCCGGGCAGCCTGAGCGTCGGGCTTCGGCGGCAGCGCCGCCCAGATCAGCCCGCCGCCCCAGTCGTAGATCACATCGCCGCCGGTCTCTCGGGTCAAGGCCTGGCCGAGCGCGCCGCCGGAAGCCGGCGG
>DATEJC010000625.1:0-2629 GCA_035278345.1 Bradyrhizobium sp.
ACGTAAAGAATTCGTTTAGCTCTGGGTTCGATCATGATCGGCCGACAAAGGTCACGATCATGCAGACCCAGCCGTCGAATGTCCTGGAAGCGATTGAGCCGATAGCCAGCGCGCCGCCCGTCAGCGTGGACGCGTCGGATCACCTCGAACCCATCAGGGAAGAGGCCTTGCTGCTGCTGAAGCCGGATCGCGAACGGATCATGACGGTCTGCATGGTCGCGGGCGCCCTGCTGATCGGCATCGGGCTCGGTTGGGCCGGCTGTCTGGGCTGGAACGGCTCTGCCGCCGTGGTGGCAGCTGCGCCAACCGCAAAGGACGGGCCCCGTCGACAAGCCGAGACGAAATCGGCGAGCAGGGCCGAAAGCATTCGCAAGCAGGCGCCGTCGGTCACCGCCAGCATCAACGCCTCCCGGCCGGCGGCCAGCACTACGCGTACCGAAGTCGACAACCCGAAATCGGCGGCCGCGATCCTTGGCTTGCCCGCGGAGCCGCGTCCGCTGCTGATGCCGGCCCCCGAAACACGGCCGACGACGATTGAAGGCTGGACCGTTCTCGATGTCCGCGGCCAGACGGCCGTCCTGCAAGGCCCCGACGGCGTTCGCACAGTGACGCAGGGCGAGACCGTGCCAGGCATCGGCCGCATCGATTCCATCGTGCGCTGGGGCAACCGCTGGATCGTTGCCACGGCCAATGGACTGATCGCCACGCCCTAAGACGCGTAACTGCGTGGCGGCCGACCATCCGTTTCGGCTGGGTTAGTCCAGCTTCACATTGGCTTCGTTGACGACCTTGCGCCAGCGCTCGACTTCGGACGAGACCATCTTTGCAAACGCTGCACCCGTCACGTCGGGTACATCAGAGCCGTTGCGCTCCCAGGCCTCCCTGGTCGACGCCGTCTGCATCGCCGTGCGCAGCTCCTTCGTCATCCGTTCGATGATCGCTGGTGGCGTGCCCTTTGGCGCGAACAGGCCGTACCAGGTCGACACTTCATAGCCGGGAAGGCCCGCTTCCGCGGCGGTGGGAAGGTCGGGGAACGCCGCAACCCGCTGCGGCGCCGCCACCGCAAGGGCACGGAGCTGGCCCGCCCGCACTGGCGATGCCGACGAGCCGAGACCGTCGAACACGACCGGCACATGGCCGGCAATAAGATCCTGCATCGCAGGCCCCGCGCCGCGATAGGGCACGTGCTGGATGTTGGTCTTGGTGAGGATCTTGAACAATTCGCCGGCAAGGTGATGCGTGGTGCCGGCGCCGGCGGAGCCGTAATTCACCTTGCCGGGATTGGCGCCGAGATAGTCGATGAATTCCTTCAGCGTCTTGGCCGCGACCTTGTCGGGATTGACCACCACCACCTGCGGCGGCCGCGCGATCAGGGCGACGGCGACAAAATCCTTCTCGAAATCGTAGTCAAGCTTGGGATAGAGCGACGGCGCAATGGCGTGATGCGCAGCGCCGACGAAGAAGGTGTAGCCGTCGGGCGCAGCCTTGGACGCCGCGGATGCGCCGACCGTGCCGCCGGCGCCGGCGCGGTTCTCGATGAGCACGCGCTTGCCGAGCTGCGTATCGAGCTGGGCCGCAAGCGGGCGGGCAAACGCATCGGTGCCGCCACCGGCGGCGAACGGCACGATGAAGGTGATCTGCTTCTCCGGCCAGGCTTGGGCATGAAGCGGGCTGCAGGAAAGGCCTGCCAGAAGCGCGAACGCGGTGACCAAAACAATCTTCTTCATGACGTCCCTCTTTGCGAAGCCGCAGGCGCGCGTGCGTGCATGACGCCGTTCCTTGCCGCACGGTATCTGCTGAAAACGCCGCATAATCCGGCAAACAGGCCGTCCGGACAACGCGGCAACAACGCGCAGTCTCCGCCACACCAGCGACGCAATCTCCAAAATGGGCGTGCTGCGCGTGCGGCGACCAGCCGCAGTCTACGGCTTGAGCGCGGCGACTGCCTTGAACCCGTGCGATGCCGCCTGCAGCGCCGCGTCGATGCCGGCGAGACCCTGGGCGGCCGACAGGAACGTGTTGTGCAGCGGAATGGCGTGTGACCGGCCGCTTGTGTAGCGGGCCTTCCTTATGTCGCGCGCTCCGAGCACCAAGAACGCAAGACAGCGCCCTGTCCCGTCAGTCGGTCCTGGGGGGAGCCATCGGTCGTGTCAGTGGTGCCAGAAGACCTCGAAGTGATGATGATTGTTCAGAGCTGCGGTCCCGTTGCGCACTTCGGCCGCTTCCGCATTGTGAACGTCGTTGAAGGCCGTAACGGCGCCGTTGATCGCGGCGTGGTTGCCGCCCTGCATCGCCTGGAGCAGCGCCGCGATATCGGTGGAATCCGAGCCACCGTGGTCGCCCTGGCCGTTATGTGAGCATCCGCCAACACCCGCACCAGATCCCGTTCCAGCGCCCGCCCCGGCATGCACGCCGGTCAGGTTGCCGAGCAGCACCGGATTGGCCGTCATCAAGTCCTGCATGCCAGTGATGATGGCGTTCACGTCGGCCGTCGCCCGAGCCGAATTATCGGCGTTGAAGCCGCCAAGCGAGATGTTGGCGAGATCGTCGAAGATGGTGCGGATCTCGGCAAGGTTGGCGTGAGGCGTGTCCGCCGGATTGATCCCGGGCGTTGTGAGGAACTTCGCAG
>DATEJC010000626.1:0-8299 GCA_035278345.1 Bradyrhizobium sp.
GCATGGACTGGCCGGCGGCCTGATCCAGAAGCCCGCGCCGTTCGATCATGCCGACGCTGCGGGTGAGTTTTATTGGGGCGGCGTTGCCGGCACGCAGTGGTGGATTTCACCGCAGCGGGACATGGCCGGTGTCATGATGGCACAGCGGCAGATGGCGTTCACCCACCCATTCTCATTCGAGTTCAAGCGGCTGGCTGATGACGCGCTCAGGCGCGGCCGCAAGGCGGCCTGAAAACTAGGCCGCGTCGGATACCACGCGGTTGCGGCCATCGTGCTTGGCGCGATAGAGCGCCTTGTCGGCGCGCTTGAGCAGGTCGGCCACCGCCTCGCCCTTGCGTTCCAGCGTGGAGAGCCCGATCGAGATGGTGACGTCGATGCGCTTGGCGCCCTTGCTGACGGCGAACTTCTCGCCCGCGATGGAACGGCGCAGGCGCTCCGCCACCATGCCGGCGACATGCAGGTCGGTCTCCGGCATCACGATCACGAATTCCTCGCCGCCATAGCGGCAGGCGAGATCGATGCCCCGGATCGACTTGCGGATGCGGACCGCGAACTCGCGCAGCACGTCGTCGCCGGCGTCATGGCCATGGTTGTCATTGATCGACTTGAAAAAGTCGATGTCGAGGATCATCAGCGCCAGCGGCTTGCCGCGAGCGGAGGCCTGCTCGGCCAGTGTCGCCAGATGGCTTTCCATATAGCGGCGGTTATGCAGGCCGGTCAGCGCATCCGTGATCGCCATCTCAATCGAGTTCTGCACATTGTCGCGCAGATGATCGGTGTACCGGCGCTTCTTGATCTGGGTGCGCGCCCGCGCCAGCAGCTCGTTCTTGTCGACAGGACGCAGCAGGTAGTCGTTCACGCCGATCTCGAGCCCACGCAGTAGCCGCGCATTGTTGTCGGCATCTGAAATGGCGAGGATCGGCACCTGGCGCGTGCGCTCCAGCGAGCGCGCCTGGCTGCACAGCCGCAGGCCGTCGAAATTGTCGAGGCTGAGGGAAACGATCAGCAGATCGTAATCGCCCTCGGCGGCGTGGAACAGCGCCTGCGACGGATCGGGCTCGACATCAACATAGTGCTCGGCCTGCAGCATCGGCGCCAGCCGTTCATAGGAGGCCGGGCGGTCGTCGACCAGGAGTATGCGCCCGCCCTTCCCGGTATCGGTAACGGCGCTGCGCTCCGGCGCCTCCATGCCGATCTCGAGCGAGGTGATGGCGCGCATGCGCAGCTCGTCGGTCATCATCTTCAGCCGCGTCAGCGAGCGCACGCGCGCCATCAGCACGATGTCGGACACCGGCTTGGTCAGGAAATCGTCGGCGCCGGCCTCGAGCCCGCGCACCCGGTCGGCGGGGCTGTCGAGCGCGGTCACCATCACGACCGGGATGTAATGCGTCGCGGGATTGGACTTCAGGCGACGGCAGACCTCAAACCCGTCCATGTCGGGCATCATAACGTCGAGCAGGACGATGTCGCATTCGGCGCGCGCGCAGATCGCCAGCGCTTCCGCACCGTTGGTCGCGGTGATGACGTCGAAATATTCGGCGGACAGGCGCGCTTCGAGCAGCTTTACGTTGGCGGGAACATCGTCGACGACCAGAATACGCGCGGTCATGAAAACTCACCTTCACCCGATAAAACGACGTACCGTCTCAATAAATTTGCCCACCGAAATCGGCTTGGACAGATAGGCCTCGCAGCCGCCTTCGCGAATCCGCTCCTCGTCGCCCTTCATGGCAAAAGCCGTGACGGCGACCACTGGAATAGCGCGCAGCTCCGGATCATCCTTGATCCACTTGGTGACCTCGAGGCCGGACACCTGCGGCAGCTGGATGTCCATCAAAATCAGATCGGGACGCATCTTGCGGACGAGATCGAGAGCCTCGTAACCATTGCTGGTGCCCGAGGTCTGATAGCCATGCGCCTCCAACAGGTCGCGAAAGAGCTTCATGTTGAGCTCGTTGTCCTCAACGATCAGGACGGTCTTGGCCATCCCGTCCCTCCCCGTTCCCTAAGGAGACAGGCCCGGGTTGCGGCACATCGGCCGCCCCCAACCGGGCGTCTCGAAAAGTGAATTCAGACTAGCGTCAGATTCGCTCTAACCCGTTAAGTCAGAGGACCGTGTCTGCACCAAGCCATTTGCACTTGCTTGAACATCTTCCTCAGACTCGGGCATGATTAGACCCCAGAAGTTAACGGAAAGGCAAACGGCGGCGTTGAAAAAGCCTGTTCAAAACCCTCGGGAAGTCGCTGAAATCGTTGCGATTCAGGCCTTGTCCTTTATCGCCGGCGATCCCGCGCGGCTGGGCCGGTTTTTGGCCGAAACCGGCATCGGTCCGGACACCCTGCGAAAGTCGGCTTCCGACCCGAAATTTCTGGCCAGCGTGCTCGATTTCGTGATGCGCGATGATGCGACCGTGAAGGCCTTTGCGGAGGCCTCGGAACTGCACCCGACCAATGTCGCGGCCGCTCATCAGGCGCTGTGCGATCCCGCCTGGGAGCGCGACGTGCCGTGAGTGTTCCGGCGCCGGCGGTGGACGGCCCACGCGCCTTCTGCCGCGATTGTCTTGCTGACCTCGAATTTGCGGCCCGGCGTTGCGGACAGTGCGGCTCCCCTCGCCTGGTGCGTCATCGTGCGCTGGCAACGCTCGCGCTGGCGCATATCGATTGCGACGCGTTCTATGCGACGGTCGAAAAGCGCGACAATCCAGATATCGCCGACAAGCCCGTCATCATCGGCGGCGGCAAACGCGGCGTGGTTTCGGCGGCCTGCTACATCTCGCGCACCTTCGGGGTGCGCTCGGCGATGCCGATGTTCAAGGCGCTGGCGCTCTGCCCGCAGGCGGTGGTGATCCCGCCCGACATGGCAAAGTACGTGCGCGTCGGGCGCGAGGTGCGACAAGCCATGCAGGCGCTGACGCCGCTGGTCGAGCCGCTGTCGATCGATGAAGCCTTTCTCGATCTCTCGGGCACGCAGCGCGTGCACGGCATGATCCCCGCAAAAGTGCTGGCGCGCTTTGCCCGCGACGTCGAGCGCGACATCGGCATCACGGTATCGGTGGGACTGTCCGTCAACAAGTTCCTGGCCAAGATCGCTTCCGACCTCGACAAGCCCCGCGGCTTTGCCGCGCTCGACCAGGCCGAGGCGCGCGAGATGCTGGCAGAACGCCCGGTCGGTTTCATCTACGGCGTCGGCCCCGCCTCGCAGGAAAAGCTGGTGCAGCGCGGCTATCGCCTGATCGCCGATCTGCAGTGCGCCGACGAGCTTGAGCTGATGAAACAATTCGGCGGTGAAGGCCAGAGGCTGTGGCGGCTGGCGCGGGGCGTGGACGATCGGCGCGTCGTGCCCGACCGTGGCGCCAAAAATATTTCCGCCGAGACCACGTTCGAGAGTGACATTCGCGATTTCGCGACGCTGGAGAAGCTGCTGTGGAAGCTCTCCGAAAAGGTTTCGGCGCGGCTGAAGAGCAGCAATCTTGCCGGCAGCACCGTCACGCTGAAGCTGAAGACCGCCGACTTCCGTCAGCGCACCCGCTCGCAGTCGATCCACTCACCGACACAGCTTGCAGCCAAGATCTTCGCCATCTCGCGCGAGATGCTCGCCAGGGAGATCGACGGCACCGCATTCCGTCTGATGGGTGCCGGCGTCAGCGCGCTCAAGCCGGGTTCGGCGGCCGATGATTCCGACATGCTCGACCGCCGCTCGGCCCATGCCGAACGCGCGATCGACGGTCTCAGAAAGAAGTTCGGCAGCGCCGCGGTGATCCGCGGGATTGCCTATGACGGCCCGGAGCGGCCCGAGAAGCCGTCGCAGGAATAGCCGTCATTGCGAGCGAAGCGAAGCAATCCAGCTTCCTTCGCCGCGACAAGAAAGCTGGATTGCTTCGTCGCTTGCGCTCCTCGGAATGACGGGAGAGAGTCGAGCGCGCCCTCGCCTATTTGCAGGGCTTGGAATCCCTCGCGTCGAACTTGCCGAGCGCGCCGGAAATCACGAAATCATTGTAGTCCAGCATCAGCGCCCGCGAGACGCCGTTCTCGAACAGCTCGAATGACATGGCGTAAACGGGCGTCTGCTCGCCGTCTTTGGCCCGTGCGTCGCGGTCGTAATAGCTCACCGTAACCGGCCAGCGGGTCAGCGCCTTCATCTTGTCGTTGGCGGTGGAGGGATCAGGCGAGGCAATGCTGCGGTCGCCCGGGATCGGCTGGCCGATCACCGACAACGTGTTGTAGACCTTCTCGCCGTTGTCGGAGCCGTCATAGACAGTGAGTTCCAGCACCGACTTCCCGGCGCGCGCGGCGTCGATGATGCGATGGATCTGCTCAGTCGGGAAGACGACGCTGCCCTCGAGATCGAAGGTTTTCGCCACCGGGTGCTTCAGCTTGACCGTGATATGGTCGCCGACCCGCTCGGCCATGCCGTCCACCGGCGGGGCTTCGGAATCGTTCATCCGCGTGTCGATCTTAAAGCGGTAGCTCTTGCCCTGCGCATCCTCCCAGGAGGTCGAGCGCAGATCGCTGAGCGTCAACTTGCCCTCGCCGCTGTTCAATTCCGACACCTGGCGGAATTCAGAGGTGTAGCCCTCGCAAGCGCTCCCGGAGAAATTGTAGAGGATGCGGCCGCGCGCGGCGTTGACGGCGTTGGAACCGCGCGACTTGACCAGGCTCAGCTCATAGAGCGCCTGATGAGACAGGAAGCCCGGCCCCGCGGCCTGCACCGCTCCGCCTGCTGAACCCGATCCGACCGCAACGGCGGCAATTGTCATGAGTACGGCGCGCGGCGGAAGCAGGCAAACCATGGCATTCCCTTGATTGTGGAAGATTCGCAACAATACTGGCGGTCCTATTGCGCCGCAACTAGGGCGGCATCACGAAAATGTAGGTTTTGCAGGTAAAACGCATGCCTTTGGACACCCGCCTCGCTTGCATGTCTCAACGTCCTGCGCGAAACAAGGTGCCCTTCCGATCCTGAACGGTCGGATATCAGCGCATTCATTTTGGGGACGGAAAACATGGCGGGCACGGTCGAACAGAAACTGGCGGCAGAGGGCATTACACTCGCTGAACCGCGAAGCCCCATCGCGAATTACGTGCCCTTCGTGCGCAGCGGCAACCTGCTGTTCGTGTCGGGCCAAGTCTGCATGAATGCCGATGGCGGCCTGATCGCCAAGGGCAAGCTCGGCGCCGGCGTCACCATCGAACAGGGCTATGCCGCGGCCAAGGGCTGCGCGGTGAATCTGCTGGCGCAGGTCAAGGCCGCGCTCGGCGACCTCGACAAGGTCAACCGCGTGGTGCGGATCGGCGGTTTCGTCAATTCCGCCCCCGATTTCCTCGACGGACCGAAGGTGCTGAACGGCGCCTCCGATTTGATGGTTGCAGCGTTTGGCGACAAGGGCCGCCATGCCCGCACCACCGTCGGCGTGTCCTCGCTGCCCGCGGATGCGGCGGTCGAGGTCGAGGCCGTCTTCGAGGTTGCCTGACCAGCATGCGCGCTCCCAGCTGGCTGACGGCGCGGCCGGTTGCCCATCGCGGCCTGCATGACATCTCGCGCGGGATTGTCGAGAACATGCCGGGCGCGGTGCAGGCGGCGATCGCGGGCAATTTTTCCATCGAGGTCGACATCCAGCTCACCGCCGACGGCGAGGCCATGGTGCATCACGACGATGCGCTCGGCCGGCTCAACGAAGGCTCCGGCGCGCTGCTGCAGATGACCGCGGCGGAACTGAAGGCGGTGAAATTCAGGAATACCGGTGAGCGCATGATGTCGCTTGCCGACCTCTGCACCCTCGTTGCCGGGCGCGTGCCGCTGGTGATCGAGGTCAAGAGCCATTTCGACGGCGACCGCAAGCTGGTCACGCGGATGGCCGAAGTGCTGTCCGCCTACTCCGGCCCCGTCGTCGGCATGTCCTTCGATCCCGACAAGGTGCTGGCGCTCCGCCAGATCGCGCCGAACTTGCCGCGCGGCATCGTCGCGCAGCGCGACTATGACGACGATCACTGGAAGAAGCTGACCAAAGAACAGCGCGACAGCATGCGCTATCTGCGCCACGGCTTTCGTACCGAGCCGCATTTCGTCGCCTATTGGGTGAACCAGTTGCCGGCGCCCGCCCCATGGATCGCGCGCAACCTCTTCGGCTGCCCGCTGCTGACCTGGACCGTGCGCACGCCCGAGCAGCGCGAACGCGCCGCGCGCTACGCCGACCAGATGATCTTTGAGGGCTTTGTTCCGGGAACCTGATCCGCTTCCGGCGGCCTTGAAGTGGCACAGCGGATGCACGATGTTTGGGGTGTTGATGGCCTCATCCGAAATCACCCTCGAAGCGGTCTCCTCAATCAGCGCGATCCCGGCCGCTGAATGGGATGCCTGCGCCAATCCGGCCACGGATTCCAGCGGCGCTTCAAAGCCCTACTATAACCCCTTCGTAACTCACGCCTTTTTCGCCGCGGCCGAAGCCTCCGGGTCGGCCACGCCGCGCTCCGGCTGGGGCGCGCGGCACTTGATCGCCAAGCTCGGTGACAAAATCGTCGGCGTCGTGCCCTGTTATTTGAAATCGCACTCGCAGGGCGAATATGTCTTCGACCGCGGCTGGGCCGATGCCTATGAGCGCGCCGGCGGGCGCTATTACCCGAAACTGCAGTGCTCCGTTCCCTTCACGCCGGCGACCGGCCCTCGTCTGTTGATCCGCGACGGCGTCGATCGCGAGCGCATTGCCGATGCGCTCGCGGCCGGATTGATGGCGCTGTGCAACGCGACCAATGCCTCATCCGTGCACGTCACCTTTGCGCGCGAGGCGGAAGCAAAATGCCTCGCACAGCACGGCTTCCTGATCCGCAACGACCAGCAATTCCACTGGCAGAATGACGGCTACAAGACCTTTGACGATTTTCTCGCCACGCTGAATTCGCGCCACCGCAAGGCGATCAAGCGCGAGCGGCGCGAGGCGGTCTCCGCCGGCATCACCATCCATTGGCTGACCGGCGACGACATCGACGAAGATGCGTGGGACGCATTCTTCACCTTCTACATGGAGACCGGCTCGCGCAAATGGGGCCGCCCGTACCTGACGCGAACCTTCTTCTCGCAAATCGGCGAGAGCATGAAGAAGGACGTTCTGCTCGTGATGGCCAAGCGCAACGGTCGCTGGATTGCCGGCGCGATCAACTTCGTCGGCTCCGACACGCTGTTCGGCCGCAACTGGGGCGCCATCGAGCATCACCCCTTCCTGCATTTCGAGGTCTGCTACTACCAGGCGATCGATTTTGCGATCCAGCGCGGGCTCGCTACGGTCGAGGCCGGCGCACAGGGCGAGCACAAGCTCGCCCGCGGATATTTGCCGCAGACGACGTGGTCGGCGCATTTCATCGCCGATCCCGATTTGCGCCGGGCGATTGCCGATTACCTCAAGCGCGAGCGCGCCTATGTCGCCGAGGTCGGTCGTGAACTGGCCGCCGCAGGCCCGTTCCGCAAAAGCGCTGATGACGCGCCTTAAGCCTTTCGGGTAAGAACCTTAAGTTCGTTACAGATCTGGAGCCGCCGCCATGCCCGCCTACGACCCGCAAAACCCCTTCGCAAAGATCCTGCGCGGCGAATTCCCCAGCTACAAGGTTTTCGAGAACGACCACGTGCTGGCCTTCCTCGACATCATGCCGCGCTCGCCCGGGCATACGCTGGTGATCCCGAAAGCCCCTGCCCGCAACATCCTCGACATCACCGCCGACGACTACGCCCACGTCGCCCGCGCCGTGCACAAGATCGCTTCCGCCGCGATGAAAGCCTTCCAGGCCGACGGCATCACCGTTCAGCAGTTCAACGAACCCGCCGGCGGACAGGTCGTCTTCCACCTCCACATGCATGTGATGCCGCGCCACAACGGCATTGCGCTGTTGCCGCCCGCAAGCCGCAAGGAGGACGTCAAGGTGCTGGAGGACAATGCGACCAAGCTGATCGCGGCGTTGGGGTAACCAGCGCCGTCTTTGCAAGCGAAGCGAAGCAATCCACCTGTCTGTCCGCTCGCCGAACTATGGATTGCTTCGTCACTTCGCTCCTCGCAATGACGTAGCCGGCACGTCACTCCGTCTCGAAGTCCCCCGCTTGCGGCGCGGCGAGCGGCGTGAACTCGCAGCGGTCGGGCTTGACGTCGAGCAGCGGTGTGCCGTCGAGACAGTCGAGCCCCCGAACCAAAATCGTGTTGCCCTCGACGCCGACCAGTTTCACGATCGAGGTCGCGATCGGATTGGGCCGCACCGGCGAACGCAGCGAGAAGGTGCCGCGGGTCTTCTGGTTGTTCTTCGGGCTCTGCAGCACGAG
>DATEJC010000627.1:0-6963 GCA_035278345.1 Bradyrhizobium sp.
TGCGGCTTCCAGTGGAGCGGCGTCGAGCTGCACCGCTTCGAGGCGCTCGGCTGCTCCACCCCCGTCGACAGTTTCCGGCTGTCGCGCAGCGTGTGGTCTTCGCTTAAGCATTGGGGCAGCTCGGTGCGCAGGGAGCGGTGAGGTCTCGCCATCCAATCCCTGCATCGCTGATTTCTTGCGTCATGGCCGGGCTTGTCCCGGCCATCCACGTTTTGGGCTCGCGACAAGCAAGACGTGGATGCCCGGGACAACCCGGGCAGTGCATAGGCTATCGCGTGTAAACATGCGCTCTCGTTCTCACGACGCGATTTTCGCCTGAGTCTTGCCTATTCGTTGCTCCCTCTCTGACAGAGGGCGCAGGGAAAGCCGGGCGCCGACTGCGCCCGCAGCACCGTGTGCAATGGGTAGTAAGAGAACGCACACGGATTAGACAGGTACAGCCGAGACATCCCGGCTTTCCCCGCGCAATGGCTTTACGGCTTACTTCGTGCTCTCCCCGGTGAGCGGCCTTTTTTGTCACCGTTGCCCCGCCAGCACGGGCCGGCAGGGATAGACGCCAGGGTCGCGGCGCCAGGACCACACGACTTCGCCGTACGCCGCGGCGTTTTCGTCCGGCGAGTGAACCCGCCTGACGCCGCAAGCGTCCATCGCAACCCGCACCACGCTTGCGTGACGATCGCGCGAACGTCCCTCATGGCGGCGCGGGCTGGGCGGATTAATAACGTAAATCGGAATTTCGGTAAAGCGAAATATTTTTGATCCGGGGACTTGACAGCTTCCGGGTGATTTGCCCGTCGTGCCGAACGGGCAACAGTGGTGCTTCACCTTCCGCTGTCGCCGGGACGACGGTGAGGATGCGGCGGGTGAATTCGCCCCTCACCCCGCGATCGGCTTGCGGTAGACATCCTTGGTCGCGAGCTTGCCGTTGTCGAAGCTGTAACGTTCGATGCCCTGCTGCTCGCGCTGCTCGCCGGTCAAGCGCACCGTCTCGCTGACGCGAAAGGTCATGAAGGAGATGTCGGGCAGATGGTGATAGGCGACGTCATGAAAGCGGCTCGATGAGAAGAACGCCTTGCGCTCCTCGATATGGTTCCGGATGGCGTCGCGGCCGGTCAGCACGCGCTCGATGGAGAGGCCATCGTGATAGCGCCAGACGAAGTTTTCCGTGACGACCGCATACAGCGCGTCCATGTCGTTCTTGAACAGGGCGCGCGCGAAAACCTGGAACAACACATCGCGTTCGGTAGCAGTGGGCGTCATGCGTCCTCGCGAAGAGTTATTCGATCACCTTGTCGGCACGAGCAACAAAGGCGGGCGCAAGATCAACCTTCGCTGATTTGGCTGTCCTCAAGTTGACGACAAGTTCAAACGCGGTGGGTTGCTCGACCGGCACTTCGGCAACTGGCGTGCCGCGCAAAATCTTGATCACCTGTCGGCTCACCTGTGTCCGATAGATGGTCACGATACGCGGACCATACGCCGCCAGCCCACCAGCCTCCGCCATTTCCGGCCACTGGTAGATGGCAGGAAGATCGATTTCCGCCACCTTGGCGAAAATCAGAGCCCGGTTGTTGAAGAACAGCGGCGTTGCCAGAACGTTGAGAGCCACCTCCGCCTGGCCTGACTTCGCTTCGTAGATTGCGCCAGCTATTTCTTCCACGCGTCCGACGCGATGGATTGAAGTCGCCACGCCCGCTTTTCGCGCCGATGCCTCCAGCTTCGCTATATGGGTGGTCGACAAATTGTTTGTATCGACAAGCAGCGCGATCCTCTTCAGAGAGGGGATCATTTCCAGCAGCAATTGTTGGCGTTTGCCGTCCAATTCAGCGGCGAGAATGCTGATACCCGTCGTATTTCCATCGGGCCTGTTCAGGGATCCGACAAGGCCTGCCTCCAGCATGTCCTCGGTCACCCCAACGATGGGAATCGTATTGGTCAGTTTTTGCAGGGAACGAATGGCAAGATCCCCGGCGCAGATAACGGCGTCTGCCCCTGCCTTCACCAGTTCGGCAGCGTGATCGGCAAATTGCTCCTGGCGCAATCCGTACCCGGCAACGTCCTTTTCCAGATTTTTCCCTGCAACGAAACCGGCACGCTCTAGCTCCTCGAAGAAGGCCAGATGGTGCGGAGCCGACACAGGTGCAGTCTGTAGGCTCCCGACCCGGTACACCCGACCACTTGTTTGACCCCAAACGTCGTTGGGGGCGAGTGTCCCCAGCAGAGCGCATATAAAATCACGTCGCCTCACTCGACCACCTCTTTGGCCGCTTCTCGACAGCTCATTTGATCACAGCCAGCCCCGATCGGCCAGCGGACGGGTCCCCCTTGGGAAGGCGACTTCAGCCAACGCCGGTCCTGTGGCGTCAGAATCGGAAGTCCAGTATGCGGCGCAACCGAACATCCCTTCACACGGGCCGAGCAATCCTCCGGCGAATTCCTTGATCGAGTCGGTTGCGCCTGACGGGCTTGTTGCGCAATTGCCGCTCGATCTTGTCGCCTGTGTGCGGGCAGTAATGCTATAGAGTTTTCATTTGGCCTGAACGAACGGTGGCAGGCATGGAACGACGGAATTTTCTAAGGTTCGTTGGTGGAGCAGCGGCGTGGCCCGTGGCAGCTCATGCCCAACAGTCCAATGCTCGCCCGGCTCGTCTTGCCTATCTGGGTGCTCAGAGTGCCTTGATGATAGACCCTCATGCAATCCCTGCGCTAAAGCAAGGCCTGATCGAAAACGACCTGATCGAAGGCAAGGATGTTGAAATCGATTACTTCTGGGGAGACGGCGACCCCAAGCGCGTCCAAGGACTCGCATCGACGCTAGTGCAACGCAATTTTGATGTCGTCATAACTGCCGGCTCGCAGCCCCTTCGGTCGCTTATCGCCACCGGAACGAAAACGCCGCTCGTGTTTGCCATTGTGGCCGATCCGGTCGGAGATGGCCTCATCGCAAGCCTGTCCCGTCCAGGCGGCAATGCCACGGGGTTGTCGATGTCCGGCACCGGCCTGGAAAGCAAACGCATTCAGTTGTTGAAGGAGGCGGTACCTTCGATTCGCCGACTGATGATCCTGCACTACCCGGCTGGAGAAGCGAAGGGGGCTGTCGACGCCTTGAAACTGGCAGCGAATACCTTGTCGCTTGAAACGATTTTTGTCGAAGCGGGAGCGGTCGATGCGCTTGAAAATGCCTTTGCACGCGCCAGAGAACGCGGCGCCGATGCATTGGTCACCTCCGCGTCAGCATACCTCAACTACAATCGCAAGCGCCTGATCGCGCTGGCGTCACAGTATCGATTGCCGTCCATCTGGGAGACGAATGTTTACGTGCGCGATGGTGGTTTGATGTCTTATGGACCCAACTTCCCCGACATGTATCGCCGGTCAGCGGGATACGTTGCAAAAATACTCCGCGGCGCAAGGGCAGGAGAGTTGCCTGTAGAGCAGCCTATCAAGTTCGAGCTGGCAGTGAATGCCAAGACGGCGGCCTCCCTCGATATTAGCCTGCCGCCAACCATTCTCACGCGCGCCGACGAATTGATCGAGTAACATCACCGCTTCACCTCAACAGTGACCGGATTCTTCGTCGTTCACAAAGCAGAGTATGCACGAAAGTTTATCGAAACAGAGATAGCCGGCTTGCCGTTCTCGCTCACCGCAATCGTTTTCCGCGTACCAGTGAGTCAAGAAAACATAGCCGTCCTCGGCCGCGAAGCAGGTTCTACAAACCGGGCATCCAAACTTCGAGCCTGGTGGCTTCTGCGAAAGTCTCAGATGCGGGATCGGATCCAGACCACTCATCACAGACCTCCCTGCGGCAGGAAGAAGCAAAGCTCCTGTCCCGTGGATCTGTTGATGAACAGGACGGGGGTGTGATCGGGCGTGTCACTTTCCTTGATGATGTCGGGTGGAATGACTTTCCACTCGCCGTCTTTCAGATATTGCCACTGGTCCGAGCGATCTTCGGCAACCCTGAAGCGGGTCTTGAATACGTCGCCGTTGCTGCAGCAGGATTTGTAGGTAAGACCAAGTCTGCGTTGTGCAGCCGGATTCATTTCCTGCTTGTTGAACCATTCGTGATGCGGCATCGACGGATCGTGCGCATCAGCACGAACGAAGAGCAGAAAAAGAGCGGCGAACGTCGTCGGCACGCGACCGAACGCTTTCATGGCAGCCTCCGTGATGGACTGTCACCAATTTCAGCATCCGCGAATCACATAAACCTTCCGGCGATCAATCAGGCCACATTCCCAGGAAATTGAAATCACATTCCTGAGCGGTCTTCCGTTTTGGGGAGAGAGTGTTGTCTTTTGGTCGATTGTTATGCCTCACACCATGCATTGTCCGGCGTTTCGGAAACATCCGCCATGATCAAAAAATCGGCAATGCCCTGATTGAGCGAACGAGTTCCACTCATCGGCCAACAGCGACTTCTGCGCCTCTATGAGTAGAAGTCCTACGCCGGCGGATTGACTGCCGTCTCTTCACGGCCGAGCGCCTGCTCGCGCAGGAAGATGTAGATGCCGGCGGCGATGATGATGGCCGCACCGATGATGGTGGCCAGCGACGGAACGTCGCCGAACACGACGTAGCCGAACATGACGGCCCAGACGATCATCGAATATTGGTAGGGCACGACGACGGAAGCCGGCGCGAGCTTCAGCGAGCGGTTGACGCACATCAGCGCGCTGACCGAGATCAGGCCCGCCAGCGCAAACAGGCCGAGGCTGGCAAAACTCGGCGCCACCCAGCCGAACGGCGCCATCAGCGCGCCGAGGGTGAAGGTGCCGATGAACTGCGTCGACGCCAGCACGATGTCGGGCGTCGCGCGCAGCGAGCGGGTGATCAGCATCAGGAAGGCGAAGGATGTCGAGCCCGCGAGCGCGATCAGCGCCGGCCAGCTCACGCTCTCGGCCGAAGGCCGCAGCGCAATCAGCACGCCGCAAAAGCCGATCAGCACCGCGCTCCAGCGCCGCCAGCCGATCCTCTCGCGCAAGAATATCCCCGACAGCGCGGTAACGAAGATCGGACATGCTAGGTAGTAGGTAATGACGTCGGCGAGCGGCAGATAGACCGTGGCCAGGAAGAAGGCGGCAACCTCGATGGTGGACAGCGTCACCCGCAGCAATTGCAGCCACGGCCGCTCCAGGCTGAAGAACGCCGCGCGCTGCTGCCATATCATCGGAAACAGCAGCACCAGCGCGGCGCAAGCGCGCAGCCACAGCAATTGTCCGACCGAATAGGTGCCGACCAGGAATTTGCCGAGCGCGTCGCCAAACGAGAACATGAACACGCCAAACAGCATCAGGCCGATGCCGGCCAGGCGTGCGGAGCGTTCGTCGAGGGTGGATGCTTTTGCGAAGAGAGGCATGCCTGAATTGCTGTCGCCGGGTGCTTTCCGGTCTTCCGTTTTGAGCGCCCCGCTGTTTTAAAGACGTGAGCCGCGGCGGCAAGCCCCGGGAGCCGGAATTGAACCAATTGTCGCAGGAAACGCCATGACCGAGTTCGACCCCGCCCAGCACCGCATGGTGCCCGAGCAGCGCTGGTTCGAGGATTTTTCGCTCGGCGAGCGCTTCGTGCTGCCGGGCCGCACCCAGACCACCGCGATCTTCGCGGCATTCCAGACCGCGAGCGGCGATACCCATCCGATCCATTATGACGTCGAATACTGCCGCGCCCGCGGCATGCCGCATCTGCTCGCGCACGGCTTTCAAACGCTGGTGCACACCGCGCCCGGCGCCGGGCTGTTTCCTTATCTCACCGAGGAATCGCTGGTCGGCTTCCTCGAGCAGTCCAGCAAATTCCTGAAACCCGTCTATGCCGACGACACCATCTATCCTGCACTCGAGGTGATCGAGCTGACGCCGGGCCGCAGCACCGGCGTGGTGACGCTGCGCTCGACCGTCTACAACCAGCGCCGCGAGATGGTGCTGGAGGGGACGCAAAAATTCCTGATACGGAAGCGGCCGGCCTGAAAATTAAGGGTTTTCGTCCATTTCCGTGGTTTGCAGGGTTGCCGCGTCCGCAACCCTGCCTTACCTAGACCCCATGAAATTCCTTGACGAGGCAAAGGTCTATGTCCGCTCCGGCGACGGCGGCAATGGCTGCGTGGCGTTCCGGCGCGAAAAGTTCATCGAGTTCGGCGGGCCCTCCGGCGGCAATGGAGGACGCGGCGGCGACGTCGTGATCGAGGCCGTGGACGGGCTGAACACACTGATCGACTACCGCTACCAGCAGCACTTCAAGGCGCAGAAGGGCACCAATGGCATGGGCAAGGACCGCCATGGCGCCAACGGCAAGCCGATCGTGCTGAAGGTGCCCGTGGGCACGCAGGTGTTCGACGAGGATCGCGAGACGCTGATCCACGATTTCACCAAGCTCGGCGAAAAGTTCGTGCTGGCCGAGGGCGGCAATGGCGGCTTCGGCAATGCACATTTCAAGTCGTCGACCAACCGCGCGCCGCGCAACGCCAATCCCGGCGCGCCCGGCGAGGAGCGCTGGATCTGGCTGCGGCTCAAGCTGATCGCGGATGCGGGACTCGTCGGCCTGCCGAATGCCGGGAAATCCACGTTCCTGTCGGTGGTCAGCGCCGCAAAACCGAAGATCGCCGACTATCCCTTCACCACGCTGCATCCGCAGCTTGGCGTCGTGAACGCCGACGGCCGCGAATTCGTGCTGGCGGATATTCCCGGATTGATCGAGGGCGCGCACGAAGGCGCAGGGCTCGGCGACCGTTTTCTCGGACATGTCGAGCGCTGCCGCGTGCTGCTGCATCTGGTGGATGCAACGACCGAGCATGCGGGCAAGGCCTACAAGACGGTGCGGACGGAGCTGGAAGCCTATGAGGGGCATCTCGCCGAGAAGATCGAGATCGTCGCGCTGAACAAGATCGACGCGGTGACGCCGGACGAATTGAAGAAGCAGAAGGACCGCCTCAAGCGCGCCGCGAAGAAAACGCCGCTGTTGCTGTCC
>DATEJC010000628.1:0-4249 GCA_035278345.1 Bradyrhizobium sp.
GAGCGCATGAAGTCGACATAGAGCCCGGCGACGCGGCCGAGCAGCCTGTAGCCGGACAGCCGCATCAGCGCGATCAACGTGCCGAAGATCAGGCCGCCGAGCGCCGACAGCGCGGTGAGAGTCAGCGTGAACGTCATGCCCTCGTAGAACAGATAGGGCAGCGAGCGGCGGATCACATCGAAATCGAAACCACCAAGCATCGCTATTTCCCCGTGATGTAGCCGGGGATCGCGACCCGGCGTTCGAGGAAACGCATGGCGGTGACGACGATGAAGTTGATCAGGAGGTACATCACGGTCGCGGCCGTGAACGCCTCGAACACCTGGAAGGAAAATTCCTGCATCGAGCGCGCCTGCCCGGTCAGCTCGATCAGGCCGATGGTGATGGCAACCGCGGTATTCTTGATGGTGTTGAGGAATTCGGACGTCAGCGGCGGCAGAATGATGCGGAACGCCATCGGCAGCAGCACGTAGCGATAGGTCTGCATCGTGGTGAGACCGAGCGCGGTGGCGGCCTGCTTTTGTCCGCGCGGCAGGGAAGAGATGCCGGCCCCGAGCTGCACGGCGACGCGCGCCGACATGAACAGCCCGACGCCGATCGACGCCGTCCAGAACGGCGCATTCGGCAGTTGCTTCAACCACAAGCCTGCCGCGCGCGGCAACAATTCCGGCAGCACGAAGAACCACAGGAACAGCTGCACCAAGAGCGGCATGTTGCGGAAGAATTCGACATAGAGGAAGCCGATCCATTGCGCCGTCTTTGACGGCAGCGTGCGCAGCACGCCGACAACAGAGCCGGTGACCAGCGCGATGAGCCAGGCCAGCAGCGCCGTCTCGATGGTCAGCACCAGCCCCGACAACAGCATGTCGAGATAGGTGCCGGTGCCCATCGGGTTCGGCTCGAAGAAGATGTGCCAGTTCCAGTTATAGTTCACGGGTCCCCTGCGGCGAAGCGCCCCTCACGTAACCATCGTCTTTGCAAATATCCGGCCATTCCTCCAATGGCCGGATATCGCATCTCCTTCCCTCATCCTGAGGAGCGGCGCGTGCGCCGCGTCTCGAAGGATGAAGGCCGATCTGTAGCTTCATGGTTCGAGACGGCGCTGCGCGCCTCCTCACCATGAGGGACTGACACTTATTTATAAGCGTCCGGATCCGGCGAATCCGTCGGCTTGGCGAACTCGTTCTTCAGCTCCTTGCTGATCGGCGTGGCGAGGTTCAGTCCCTTCGGCGGGATCTTCTGGGTGAACCACTTGTCGTAGATCTTCTGACCCTCGCCGCTTTTGTAGACCGCGGCGGTGGCGGCATCGACCACCTTCTTGAAGGCAGCATCATCCTTGCGCAGCATGATGCCGTACGGCTCGGGCTTGGAGAACGCGTCGCTGGAGATCACGTAGTCGCTCGGCGCCTTCGAGCCGGCAACGAGGCTCGACAGCAGAATGTCGTCCATCACGAAGGCGACCGCACGATCGGTCTCCACCATCAGGAAGGCCTCGGCATGGTCCTTGGCCGGGATGATGTTGATGTTCAGACCACGCGCGGCATTGGCCTCGGTGAGCTGCTTGATGTTGGTGGTGCCGGCGGTCGAGACCACCGACTTGCCCTTGAGGTCGTCGATCTTTCCGATCTTGCTCGACTTCTTGGAGACGTAGCGGCTCGCGGTCAGGAAGTGGGTGTTGGTGAACCAGACCTGCTTCTGCCGCTCGGCGTTGTTGGTGGTCGAGCCGCATTCGAGGTCGATCGTGCCGTTGGCCATCAGCGGAATGCGCGTCGCCGATGTCACCGGGTTGAGCTTGACCTCGAGCTTGTCGAGCTTCAGCTCCTTCTTCACGGCATCGACGATCTTGTAGCAGATGTCCATGGCATAGCCGATCGGCTTCTGGTTGTCGTCGAGATAGGAGAAGGGGATCGAGGAGTCACGGAAGCCGAGCGTGATTGCGCCGGTATCCTTGATATTCTTCAGCGTCCCTTCCTGTGCCATCGCCGGCCCGGCAGACAAGGCGCCAGCAAGCAGACAGAAGATGATCCGACGGTGTTTCACGAAAATTCTCCCTCTATTTGTTCTCAACTAACGATATCTCAGCGGCCGATCTCAAAGGCCTGGCGGATGATCTGGCCGGTGCTCTCGACACCGGTCCCGCAAGCCCTCCTCCGGTATCGGCCGCATTATACCTGCACAGTTCGGACCAAAACAGATTTAGCGAGCGCTGGCTATTCGTCCGGTCCCGGAATGCGACTAAAGATGGGGGCAGCGCCCATTTTATTACCCCCGATGGCGGCCAGCCCCTTGCAACCGCGCGCCGTGGCGGTGCCTTCCGTGAGGCGACGCCACGACTGGCGAGCGCCATCTCGCACAGGCCATCCGACATATCGCTCTCGAACACCCGCTGGCTGGCGATAGCGGCGTTCTCCAGCATGAGGCCGACCAGGCGCGCAAAATAGACGCCCGGCGAATACATCGGGAGCGGCGCCGGATGCGATGACGGCTGCCTTATTCCACCCCCCGGTATGGCGCATTCACCTAACGGCATGCGCTGACTTTTTGTCGCATGGGCCTTGCCGTGCAGTTGCTGCAACAGGCTATGCGCTTTTCTTCGCCGCCGATTTCGGGGAAGATCGCACCTCATGGAAGACAACAACATCGGTCCGGCGCCAACCGGGCCGCACGGGAGAGATTCGAAATGTTCCAACAGAGCCGCTTGAAGATCGCGCTCGCCGCCATTGGCATGCTGGTGTCGGCCGCCGCCGGCGCGCAGGACTATCCAACCAAGCCGATCACCCTGATCGTGCCCTGGCCTGCCGGTGGGTCGACTGACATCTCGATGCGCGCGATCGCCGAGAGCGCCTCCAAGGTCCTGGGCCAGCCGATTGCTATCGACAACAAGGCCGGCGGCGGCGGCACGGTGGGACCCGCCACCATGGCGGCCGGAGCAAAGCCCGACGGCTACACCATCGCGCAAATCCCGATCACCGTGTTCCGCCTGCCCTTGATGCAGGAAGTGTCCTGGGATCCGTCCAAGGATTTTACCTATATCGTTCACCTCACCGGCTACACCTTCGGCGTGACGACCAGCGCGGAAGGTCCCTTCAAGACCTGGAAGGACGTGATCGACTACGCCAAGGCCAATCCCGGCAAGGTGACCTATGCGACACCGGGCACCGGCACCTCGCTCCACATCGGCATGGAGCAGATCGCGGCGATGGCCGGCATCAAGCTCACCCAGGTCCCGTTCAAGGGCGGCGCCGAGACCAACGCTGCCGTGCTCGGCCAGCACACCATGCTGCAGGCGGACTCCACCGGCTGGAAGCCGCTGGTCGACGCCGGCAAGCTGCGCCTCCTGATGGTATGGACCGGCGTGCGCTCGCCGAACTATCCGAACACGCCGACCTTGAAGGAGCTCGGCTATCCCATGGTCTATGACTCGCCGTTCGGCATCGCAGGTCCCAAGGGCATGGACCCCAAGATCGTCGCCAAGCTGCACGACGCCTTCAAGAAGGCGCTGGACGACCCGGCGGTCATTGCGACGCTCGCCAAATACGACATGGTGCCGAACTACAAGAACAGCGAGGACTACAAGAAGTTCGTCGCCGAAGTCACCGATTCCGAACGCAAGGTGATCGAGACACTCGGGCTCGGCAAGAAGAACTGACCCGTGAGCGACAACAGCAACGTCAAACTCCGCCTCAACAACTCCGAGCTCTGGGGCGGGCTGATCGGGCTCGGGCTCGGCATCTTCGTGATCCGGTCCGGGCTGAAGCTGAAGCTTGGCACCATCAACGATCCCGGCTCCGGCTATGTGCTGTTCTATACGGGCATCCTGATGTGCGTGTTCGCGGCGATGATCATCGTCGCCGCGCTCACCGAGGGCGGGCCGACCTTCGGCTCGCGCTGGAAGGACGCGCGCTGGGCCAAGCCGGTCATCATCATTGCCTGCCTGACTGCGTTTGCCTTCGCGCTCGACCCGCTCGGCTTCCTGCTGTCCTCGATCCCGCTGGTGCTGCTGCTGATGCGCCTGATCGATCCCGTGCGCTGGGAGCTCGCGATCCCGATCTCCCTCCTCGTCCCCACCGGCATGTGGTGGCTGCTCAAGCACGGGCTCGGCATCCAGCTGCCTTCCGGCATGTTCGGTATCGGCTGAGCGCGCGCCATGGATACTCTGATCAATGTCGCCCATGGGTTCGGCGTTGCGCTTGCGCCGATCAACCTGCTCTATTGTTTCATCGGCGTCTTCATCGGCACGCTGGTCGGC
>DATEJC010000629.1:0-6697 GCA_035278345.1 Bradyrhizobium sp.
CATCTAAGCAGGGATCAACAGGCGCGACTACCTATTTCCGCTGTTGACCTCATCCGCCGACCTCATCCTCAGGAGCGCGCTTGCGCGCGTGTCGAAGGATGGCCACCAAGGGGCCTCATGGTTCTCCGGCGATGCGAAGCATCGTCCGGAGACGCCCGCGTTGGGGGCTCCTCACCATGAGGGCTTAGGTCTAGTTGATCAGCCGCCCATTCAGCGGCGGCAGAAAGCTGCCATCGAAGACATCGGCGGCCGCCGGCCGCTTCTGAAATTTGAAGTCCTCGGCCATTTGCTCGATCGACTTCTCGAACCGCGCCGTGTCGATGCCGCCGAGCCCGTTGCGGCGGACTTCTGATGTGAGGATATTCTCGCGCAGGATCGTGCGCAGCCGCTCCATCTCCAGATCGCGCGAGCCGCTGTCCATCCGGCTCACCACCTGCTCAATGGCGCGAGCCGGCTCCTTGACGACGCGGTTGAGGCCGCCGATCGTGGCACGGATGAAGCCCTTCACGGCTTCCGGCTTTGCCGCGGCGAAGGCGGGATTGGCGATGATCGCGTAGCCATAGGCTTCGCTGCCGTAATCGGCAAATCGCAGCAGCACCACGTCGTCGGCCGGCACGCCGCGGTCTTTCAGGTTGATCGCGGACAGGAAGGAGGAGCCGGTCACCGCATCGACCTGGCCGGCCGAGAGCATCGGCTCGCGCACCGCCGGGCTGATGATGCTCTGCTTGATGGTGGGGAGCTTGATGCCGTTCTGCTTCACCACCGCCGGCCAGAATTTTGCGGCGGGATCGTGCTCGACGATGCCGAGGCTCTTGCCGGCGAGATCGGCCATGGTCCGGATGCCGCGACTTTTGCGCGCGATGATGGAATAGCCGGCCTCGTTGAACAGCACGAACACCGCTTTGACCTGGGGGGCGTCCGGCTTCTCCTTGTCGCGAAGGCGGACCAGCACGTTGATGTCGACCAGCGCAAGTTCGCTTGCGCCGGAAGTCACCCGCGCGATCGCCTCCTGCGCACTGGCGGCAGCGTTGGTGGTGACGGATAGTCCCTGGGCGCTGTACAGCCCGTTTGCCTGCGCCATCACGAAGGGCGCGGCCACCGCATCGATCGGCCGGTCGAGCGTGAAGGTGACGGCGACCGGATCAGCCGCTCGCGCGTCCGGACACACTCCGCCCCACAAGCCCGTCATCAGGGCCAGGATGAAGCGGATTGTATTGGTCCGGTTTACGCGCATTGAGGACTAACCAAGGGACAGGCCGGCACGAGCGGTATTGTTGCGGGTGTCACGCAGGAATCATGACACCGCCGCTCACCTTCTATTCTGCTCCCTTTAGTCTGAACGGGCGATGAGCGCCACGTTTTCGTCACAGCTTGTTCAGCTTGCATTCGGCCAAGGGAACCCAATATCGGCCGGGTGGTTGCTAGATGAAGGCCTGCTGTCAGGCCGGCTGACCACGGAGGACGTGAAAATGTTCGCGCGAAAGGGTTTGGTTTCTCATCTGGGCCGCACAGCCATGATCGCCGGTGTCGCGGCGACCGTGCTGACGGCGGTCCCGCCGTCACTGGCCGTTGCGGCGCCGGCGACGAAGGAGAGGGGCCTGACGGCGGCGACCGGTACCAGCGGCGCCACCGATTTCAGCGCCCAACGCCGTTACTATCGCGGAGGTTACTATCGCGGAGGCGGCGCGGCCGCCGCTGCCGCCTTTGCCGGCATCGTCGGCACAGGGATTGCGATTGCGGCCGCCAATTCCCGCCCGGGCTACTACTATGACGACGGCTATTACGGCTATTACGGCCCGCCCGTCGCCTACTACCCGGCCCCTGGCTACTATTCGGGCTACCGCTATGGCAGCTCTTTTGGCGGCCAGCCGTACTACGGCGGCCCCTATTCTTACGGCTGGTAAACCAGACCGTCCGAAAGTACCCCGCCGGCCTTCTTGGCCGGCGGAAAATTACGCTTTTGAGCCCGCATGTTAACGCGTTTGCTAGGCCTTTCGACTAAGTTGGAGCCATGAGTGATTCGCTCGAAAGGCTCTATCTGGCGGTGATCGCGGCCAAGGATCTCGATCCGGCAACGTCGCGCACGGCCAAGCTGTTTCAGCGCGGCCCCTCCAAGATGGCCAAGAAGCTCGCTGAGGAAGCCATCGAGGTCGTCATCGATGCCGTGAATGGCGACAGCGAGGCGGTCATCCGTGAGAGTGCCGATCTCCTCTACAATTTGACGGTCCTGTGGGCCGCCGCCGGCGTGAAGCCGGAGGACGTCTGGAGCGAGATGCAGCGCCGCGAGCTCCTGCTCGGCATCGCCGAGAAGCTGCCGAAGTCCACCGTCAAATTGCCCAAGGCGGCAACACCGCCGCTGGCGCGGCGACGAATTGTCGCGCTGGAAGGCCGCGGCCTCCGCAAACGGCACTAATTCCCTCGATTTTCAGCGATTTCCGGCATGGACAAATCGGCGCCATGATGGTTCATCGCGCCCCATGCTGAAGCGAATTTACGATTGGTGCATCGCCGCCGCCGACAAGCCCTATGCGCTCTGGATCATGGCGGCGGTGTCGTTTGCGGAAAGCTCGTTCTTCCCGATCCCGCCCGATGTGATGCTGCTGCCGATGTCGCTGGCGCGGCCGCAGCGGGCCTGGTTCTTCGCCGCGATCTGCACCATTGCCTCGGTTGCCGGCGGCGTGGTCGGCTACGCCATCGGCGCGCTGCTCTACGACTCGCTCGGGCAGTGGCTGATGCACATCTACAATCTCACCGACAAGGTCGAGACCTTCCGCCAGTCCTACGCCGAGTGGGGCGCGGTCATCATCCTGCTCAAGGGGCTGACGCCGATCCCCTACAAGCTCGTCACCATCACCTCGGGCTTTGCCGGCTATGATATCTGGTTGTTCATCCTGTGCTCGATCATCGCGCGCGGCGGCCGCTTCTTCGTGCTGGCGGTGCTGCTTAACCGCTACGGCGACGTCATCCGCAAGGAACTGGAGAAGCGGCTGACCACTTACGTGGTGATCGGCGCCATCGTGCTTGTCGCCGGATTCTACATCGCCTATCGATTGGTCTAGCGCTCGCTTCCTTGAGGGCCCGACGGGCTCGCACTTGTGGTGGTCGAATGCAGGATTGGACAGGCCATCGTCCCGCGTATCGTAGCGTCCGCGCCGCGGCGGCGCTTTCGCTGATGCTGATTGCGGCAGGCCAGGCCGCGGCGCAAACCGCGCCTCCCTCGGTCGGCGCGCAGCCGCCCTCGCAGCAAGCCGTCCCCAATCCGCCTGCGCCACAGCAACAGCCGGAGCCCGCAACGCCCCCCGCGCGCGAGGAAAATCCGGGGCTGATCAACGAGCTCGGCAAACTCTGGGACAAGATGCCGAAGATCAAGAGCCCGTCGGAGACGCTTGAGGACATCAAGGGCGCCGGCGAAGGCCTGACCAATCTGGCAAAGCCCTCCACCATGGTGACGGGCCGCGCGGCCTGTGCGGTCGCCGCCAACGGCGCGCCAGACTGCAAGACCGGCGCCGACCGGCTTTGCCAGAGCAAGGGTTTCAAGGAGGGCAAGAGCCTCGACATCGACGCTGCCGAGAAATGCTCGCCAAAAGCCTTCATTCCCGGCCGCAAGCGCGAGCCCGGCGATTGCAAGACGGAAAACTACGTCATCAAGGCGCTGTGCCAGTAAGTGACGGCTCCGCGCGACACACCTCAAGCAAGGCAAGGAACGTCATGAGCCGGATCGAACAGGATTTTCTCGGACAGCGCGAGATCGGCGACGACGTCTATTACGGCGTCCAGACCATCCGCGGCAAAGAGAACTTTCACATCACCGGCATTCCGATGAGCCAGGAGCCTTACTTCGTGAAGGCGCTCGGCTATGTGAAGAAGGCCGCTGCGATGGCCAATCGCGACCTCGGTGCGCTCGATGCCAAGGTTGCGGATGCCATCATCGTGGGATGCGACCGCGTCATCGCCGGCGACATGATGGATCAGTTCGTCACCGACTTCATCCAGGGCGGCGCCGGCACCTCGACCAACATGAACGCCAACGAGGTAATCGCCAATCTGGCGCTGGAATCGCTCGGCTTCAAAAAGGGCGATTACCAGCAGGTCAGCCCGAACGATCACGTCAATTACGGCCAGTCCACCAACGACACCTATCCGACCGCGTTCCGCCTAGCGTTGATCCTGCGGCTCGACAGCTACATCACCGCGCTGCGCCAGTTGCAGGACGCCTTCTTCGCCAAGGGCCGCGAGTTCGACCGCGTGCTGAAGATGGGCCGCACCCATCTGCAGGACGCCGTGCCGATGTCGCTCGGCGCCGAATTCCGCGGCTGGGGCACCACCATCGGCGAGGAGGTCGACCGCATCACCGAGGCGCGTTCGCTCTTGCGCGAAATCAATCTCGGCGCGACCGCGATCGGCACCTCGGTGACCGCGGCCCCGGGCTATCCCAAGGTCGCGGTGCGGCACCTGAGCACGCTGACCGGCATCGACTTCGTCCTGGCGGGTGATCTCGTCGAGGCGACTTCGGACACCGGCGCCTACGTGCAATTGTCCGGCGTGTTGAAACGCACGGCGAGCAAACTGACAAAAATCTGCAACGACATCCGCCTGCTTGCCTCCGGTCCGCGCACCGGCTTCAACGAGATCAACCTGCCGCAATTGCAGCCCGGCTCCTCGATCATGCCGGGCAAGGTCAATCCTGTGATCCCCGAAGTCGTCAACCAGACCAGCTTCCTCGTGATCGGGCTTGACACCACGGTGACGCTGGCCGCCTCCGCCGGCCAGCTGCAACTCAATGTGATGGAGCCGGTGATCTCGTTCGCGCTGTTCTTCTCGATCCGCACCATGGAGCGCGCGGTCAACAGCCTGCGCGAGAATTGCGTCGTCGGCATCACCGCCAACGACGAGCACACCCGCAACATGGTGCTGAATTCGCTCGGTATCGTGACGGTGCTGAAACCGCTGCTCGGCTACAAGCAATGCGCCGAGATTGCGCGCGAGGGCTATACGCAGGGCAAGTCGCTGCACCAGATCGTGGTGGTCGAGCGGAAATTGCTGACGCAGGACAAGTGGGACGAGATTTTCTCGTTCGAGCGGCTGATCAATCCGGACCTGCTGCAGTAAATGCCGTCAATTCCGCAGGTCGAAACAGCGTGCGGAAATTCATGCTGGAACGGCGGCGCCGGGCGAGTAAAACATTCTTCGCACCGACCGCATCAGCCAGCTTGAAAACGCAATACTTGACAGTGGAAAGATTGCCCTGCTGGTATGACGCCCGGCATCCAACTCGCCGCCAATAGAGGATCCTCTTTCAATGTCCATGCCCAGCCTGTTCAAGGGCCGCCTGTCGATACCCGTGATCGGCTCGCCACTGTTCATCATCTCCGTGCCCGATCTCGTAATCGCCCAGTGCAAGGCCGGCGTGGTCGGCTCGTTTCCGGCGCTGAATGCGCGCCCCGCCTCGCTGCTCGACGAATGGATCGCGCGCATCAAGGAGGAACTCGCCGCCTGGGACAAGGCCAATCCGGATCGGCTGTCGGCGCCGTTCGCGGTAAACCAGATCGTGCACAAGTCGAACAACCGCCTCGATCACGATCTCGCGGTCTGCGAGAAGTACAAGGTACCGATGCTGATCACTTCGCTCGGTGCGCGCGAGGAGCTGAATCAGGCCGCGCATAATTGGGGCGGCATCGTCTTCCACGACGTCATCAACCAGAAGTTCGCGCACAAGGCGGTCGAGAAGGGCGCCGACGGCCTCGTCCTGGTCGCGGCCGGCGCCGGCGGCCATGCCGGCACCATCTCGCCGCTCGCCTTCGTTGCGGAAACGCGCGCATGGTTCGACGGCCCGATCGCGCTGTCGGGTGCGATCGCCAACGGCCGCGCCATTCGCGCCGCGCGCGTGCTCGGCGCCGACTTCGCCTATATCGGCAGCGCCTTCATCGCGACCACGGAAGCCAACGCTGTCGAAGGCTACAAGGAGATGATCACGGCTTCATCCGCGGAAGACATCGTCTATTCCAACCTCTTCACCGGCGTGCACGGCAATTACCTGAAGCCGTCGATCGTCAAAGCCGGTCTCAATCCGGACGAACTGCCGACCTCTGATCCCTCCAAGATGAGTTTTGGCACCGATGCCTCGGGCGAGCGCACCAAGCCGAAAGCATGGAAGGAAATCTGGGGCAGCGGCCAGGGCATCGGCAATATCGGCAAGGTCGTGCCCGCCGCTGAGCTGATCGCGCGCTTCAAGAAGGAATACGAGGAAGCGGTCGATCCCGCGCTGGCGTAGGGCCGCGTTGGCCCATCGCACTATCGCCTCTCACGCAAAAGAAAATGCCCGGGTCATGCCCGGGCATTTTTGTGCGAGGGGAGCTGCGTGGGCTCATTCCAGCTCGATCGGCTGATACTTACCCTTCTCGTCGATCGCCGTGCCCCAGATTTTGTGCGAGGCTTGGTGTTCGGCGCGGCCGTAGCCGAGCTTGGTGCCCAGACCCAGATCGAGCTCGCGCATGGCCTCGAGCGTATCGACGAGCTTCTCGGTGTCGAGCTGCGGGCCGGCCTTCTTCAGTCCCTGGATCAGGACGCTCGCCGCGACATAACCCTCGAGCGAGACGTAGTCCGGCGCCTCACCGGGGAAGTATTTGGCGAGCGCGTTCTTGTATTCCAGCACGACGCTGGAATAGCCGGACACCGCGGGCACCACCTGGGTGACGAT
>DATEJC010000630.1:0-2753 GCA_035278345.1 Bradyrhizobium sp.
GGCGCGAGAAGCCGTAACAGATCAATCTCCGTCTCCGACGGGCGCCGCCCGATCACCGCCTGCTCCATCGGATGATCCGGGGCGTTGCGGAAGCGCTGCATCATGCGGCCGCACATGATGCCCCAGCGCAGCGTGCCCATCACTTCCCAGAACATCACGCGATCAGGGTCGACCTTGCGGCCCGCTTCCTCATAACCCGCAAACAGCTCCTCGCGCGAGCCAAAGCCGCCGACCGGCTTGTCGATCTCGCCAAAGCGCCAGGAATTGACGCAGATCCAGCCGAGATCCTCCATGGGATCGCCGAGATGCGCGATCTCCCAGTCGAGCACGGCGCGCACGCCGTCGGGGCCGATGATGAGATTGCCGTTGCGGAAATCGCCATGGACCAGCGTGGTCTCGCGCGACGGGCCAGGATCGTGGTCGGCGAGCCAGCGCAGCGCGAGCTCGAACACCGGGCGCGGCCAGTTGGTGCTGCGGTACTCGCGCGCGAGATCGGCGATTTCCGTGGTGGCGGAATTGCTGCGCAGCTTCGGCAGCTTCGCTTCGGGCAGCGCGTGAATGCCGGCGGCAATCCTGCCGAGCTGGCGTGCCAGGATCGGCCGCGCCCTGGAAAACTCCTCGTCGCGCAAAATCTTGCGCGCGATCGTCTCGCCCTCGACGCGGATCATGATGAAGCCGCGGCCAAGGCCCTCCTCCGGCCTCAGCACATGCAGCACGCGCGGTGACGGCAGGCCGGCATCATAGGCGAGCTGCATCAACACCGCCTCGGCCTCGAGGCCGGGAGCGCGCGATGGCGAGGGCGACGCGGCATAGCCTGGCGGCGCGCGGCGCAGGATCGCGCCGACATTGCCCGCGGGGTGCACGATGTCGAAGGTCCAGGTTTCCTGGCTGGCGCCGCCGGAGAGTCTCGCCGCGCCGGTGACACCGGTTGCCCCCGGATAGAAGGAGGCGACGCAGCGTGAAAGTTCGGTCTCGATCATTTTCCTTTGAACTTTGCCGGACGCTTCTCGAGGAATGCGGTGACGCCTTCCCGGAAATCCTCAGCGGCACCTGCGATGCGCTGCGACTCGAATTCGAGGTTGAGCTGCTCCTCGAAGGAATTTTCCGGGCTGTCCCAATAGAGCTTTCTGATCAGAGACAGCGCGATGGTCGGGCCGTTGGCAAGGTCATGCGCGAGCTTCATCGCCTCGTCCATCAACGCGGCGTCATCATAGACTCGGTTGACGAGGCCCCATTCCAGCGCCTTCTCCGCCGGCAGCCGCTCGCCCATCAGCGACAGCTCGATGGCGCGCGCCCTTCCGACCAGCCGGGGCAGCAGCCAGGTCGAGCCGCAATCGGGAACGAGGCCAATGCGGCGGAAGGCCTGCAGGAAGTAGGCCGAACGCGCGCACAGGACCATGTCGCCCAAAAGTGCGAAGCTCATGCCGGCGCCCGCGGCGGGACCGTTCACGGCGGTGACGAGCGGACAATGCAGCCGGCGGATACGACGCAGGAACGGATGGAAGCCGACCTCGAGCGCGGCGCCGGCATTGCTCCTGCCCGGCTTTGCCTGCTGGTTGCGGCCCTGCAGATTTGCGCCCGTGCAGAACGCTCGGCCCGCGCCGGTCAGCACCACGCAGCGCACATCCGCCCTCTTCTCGTCGATCGCATCGAGCGCGTCGGCCAGTCCGCCAAGCATGTCCATGGAGACCGCGTTCATGACCTCCTGATGGTCGAGCCTGAGGACCGCAACCGGTCCGTCGAAATCGAGCGTGACGTGCTTGAACTGCATTGTTTCCTCTCGCCTTGATGCCGTCGCGTTTTCCGCGGGGCGGGTTTCGGACTCATATTTGATTTTTGAGGCAGGCTTGTCCATGGTTGGACCAGAACGTCAGCCTGCGCCGGACGCACATCTAGGACGCCGCCGGCGAAATGAAAACAGCTTTGAGGAAACGCCTATGAGCATCTTCGATCTCTCCGGTCGCGTGGCCGTCATCACCGGCGGCAATGGCGGTATCGGGCTCGGCATTGCGCAGGCACTTGCGTCTAGTGGCTGCAATGTCTCGATCTGGGGCCGCAATGCCGAGAAGAACGCGGCGGCAGCCGCGACCATGAAGGCCGGCCCCGGCAAGGTTCACAGCCTTGTCTGCGACGTCACGGATACTGCCTCGGTCAAGGATGCGATGAAGGCGACGCTCGATACGTTCGGCCGGGTCGACGGCTGCTTTGCCAATGCCGGCATCGGCGGCGGCGGACGCCGCGCCTTCATCGACCGCACCGAGGAAGAGTGGCGGCGGATGTTTGCCACCAATCTCGACGGCGTGTTCCATGTCTTCCAGGTGGCCGCGCGGCACATGACCGAGCGCGCGGAGGCCGGCGACAAGTTTGGCCGCCTCGTTGCGACCTCGAGCCTCGCCTCGCTATTTGGCACCGCGCGCAACGAGCACTATGCCGGCACCAAAGCGGCGCTGAACGCGTTGTGCCGCGCGCTCGCCGTGGAGCTCGCGCGCTATGGCGTCACCGCCAACGCCATCCTGCCCGGCTGGATCAAGAGCGACATGACCGCAGGGATCATGGCCAACGACAAGTTCGTCGCCAATGTGATGCCTCGCATTCCCGTGCGCCGCTTCGGCGAGCCTTCCGATTTCGGCGGCATCGCCGTCTACATCATGAGCAAGGCCTCGTCCTATCACACGGCGGATTGCTTCGTGATCGACGGCGGCTATACGGCGTTCTGAGGACCGGCAATGCCAGACCCGGGAACGCCTCTGCTG
>DATEJC010000631.1:0-7229 GCA_035278345.1 Bradyrhizobium sp.
TGCTTCCTCACCCCGATCGGCCCCATGCCCGGGCCGCCGCCGCCATGCGGGATGCAGAACGTCTTGTGCAGATTGAGATGGCTGACATCGGCGCCGTAATCGCCGGGCCGCGACAGCCCGACCTGCGCGTTGAGGTTGGCGCCGTCCAGATACACCTGGCCGCCATGGGCATGCACGGTGTCGCAGATCTCGCGGATATGTTCCTCGAACACGCCATGGGTCGAGGGATAGGTGATCATGACGGCTGCAAGGTTTTTGGAGTGCTGCGCCGCCTTGGCGACGAGGTCGTTGACGTCGACATTGCCGCCCGCATCGCAGGCGACCACAACCACCTCCATGCCGACCATCGCGGCGGAAGCCGGATTGGTGCCGTGCGCGGAGGAGGGGATCAGGCAGATTTTCCGGTGGCCTTCGCCGCGCGCGGCGTGATAGGCGCGGATCGCCAGCAGCCCGGCATATTCGCCCTGCGCGCCCGAATTCGGCTGCAGCGACACCGCGTCATAGCCGGTGATGTCGGCGAGCCATTTCTCCAGTCGCGCAAACAGCGCCTGATAACCCCTGGCCTGATCGCGAGGCGCATAGGGATGCAGGCTGCCGAATTCAGGCCAGGTCAGCGGGATCATCTCCGTCGTCGCGTTCAGCTTCATGGTGCAGGAGCCGAGCGGGATCATCGCGCGGTCGAGCGCGAGGTCGCGATCGCTGAGCTTGCGCATGTAGCGCAAGAGCTCGGTTTCCGAGCGGTGCGCGTGAAATACCGGATGGGTCAGGAAAGCGGTGCTGCGCATCAGCTCTGCCGGCAGCGCGTCGCTTACATCCTTGATCCCGGCATAGGCAAGCTTGCCGCCGAATGCGCGCCACACCGCCTCGATAACTTCTGGCGTCGTCGTCTCGTCCACGGCGATGCCGAGCGTGCCGTTGCCGATGCGCAGATTGATTTTTTCCGCCAGCGCCCGGGCGACGATCTCGCCTTGCTTGCCGCCGGCGTCCACCGTCAGCGTGTCGAAAAATACCTCGCTCTTCGGAGCGAAGCCGAGCTTGCGCAATCCTGCCGCCAGCACCGCGGCGCGGCGGTGCACGTTGCGGGCGATATGCCGCAATCCTTCAGGCCCGTGATAGACGGCGTACATCGAGGCGATCACCGCCAGCAGCACCTGGGCGGTGCAGATGTTGGACGTCGCCTTCTCGCGACGGATGTGCTGCTCGCGGGTCTGCAACGCCAGCCGATAGGCCGGCGCGCCGCGCGAGTCGACGGACAGGCCGACGATGCGGCCGGGCAGCGAGCGCTTCAGCGCATCGCGCACTGCCATATAGGCCGCATGCGGCCCGCCATACCCCATCGGCACGCCGAAGCGCTGCGCCGAACCGATGGCAATGTCGGCGCCGAGCTCGCCGGGCGAGGCCAGCAGCGTCAGCGCCAGCGGATCGGCGGCGACGACGGCCAGCGCGCCCTTGGCGTGCAGCGTCGCAATCGCTGCGCGCAGATCGCGCACTACGCCCGATGTCCCCGGATATTGCAGCAGCCCGCCGAAGACGTCCGCCTTCTCAAGGTCGGTGGCGGGATCGCCGACGACCAGATTCCAGCCCAGCGGTTCGGCGCGGGTGCGCAGCACGGCCAGCGTCTGCGGGTGCACTTCGGCATCGACAAAGAAGGATTTCGTCCTGGACTGCGCCGCGCGCTCGGCGAGCGCCATCGCTTCGGCCGCGGCGGTCGCTTCGTCGAGCAGCGAGGCGTTGGCGACATCGAGCCCGGTGAGGTCGCAGATCATGGTCTGGAAGTTGAACAGCGCTTCCAGCCGGCCCTGGCTGATCTCGGGCTGGTAGGGCGTATAGGCCGTGTACCAGGCCGGGTTCTCCAGGATGTTGCGCTGGATCACCGCGGGCAAGATCGTGCCGGAATAGCCTTGGCCGATCAGCGAGGTGAACACCGCATTCTCTGCCGCAAGCTCGGTCATATGCGCCAGCGCCTCGGTTTCGCTGAGCGCGCGGCCGAAATCGAGCGGCGCCTTCTGCCGGATCGAGGACGGCAGCGTCTCGTCCATCAGTGCGCCGAGGCTTTTCGCGCCCACCGTCTCCAGCATCGCGTCGATGTCGCGCGGGGAGGGGCCGATGTGCCGGCGCACGAAAGTGGTGGCGGCTTCGCTGGTATGCTTGAGCGGCGCGTTCATGGTGGTGTTCCTTCGAAACTAGCCATCCGTCATGGCCGGGCTTGTGCCGGGCATGACGAGGAAAGAGTGTCGAGCCAAATTCATCTCTCAGGCCGTGTGCTTGGCGTAGGCGGCTTCGTCCATCAGGCCGCCGAGTTCGCCTTTGTTGGCAATCTTCAGCTTGAAGAACCACGCCTTGCCGGCGGCGTCGGAATTGACCAGCGCGGGCTCGGCGGCCAGCGCATCGTTCACCTCGATCACCTCGCCGGAGATCGGCGCGTAGACGTCGGAGGCGGCCTTGACGGATTCGACGACCGCGGCGGCTTCGGCCTTGGTGAGGCTGCGTCCGACCTTCGGCAGTTCGACGAACACGACGTCTCCAAGCTGCGACTGCGCGTAGTCGGTGATGCCGATGGTGGCGACGTCGCCGTCGATGCGGAGCCATTCGTGGTCGGACGTGTACAGCGTCGTCATGAAACTTCCTCAGCGTTTGTAGGTATTGGGAATGAAGGGCGTGGCGGCGACTTTCAGCGGCAGCCGCTGCCCGCGCACTTCCGCGAAAACACCGGTGCCGACCGCCGCGAGCGAAGCGGGCACATAGCCCATCGCGACCGGCGCATTGAGGCTCGGCCCGAAGCCGCCGGACGTGACCTTGCCGACCGGCTCGCTCGACGCGCTGTCCGCAAACAACAGTGCGCCCTCGCGCACCGGTGCGCGGCCCTCGGCCTTCAGGCCGACGCGGCGGCGCGAAGCGCCACCATCGAACTGCGCGAGAATTTTTGCAGCACCCGGAAAACCGCCGGCGCGTGCGCCGCCATGACGGCGGCTTTTCTGCACCGACCATTCCAAAGCGGCTTCGACCGGCGTGGTCGTGGCGTCGATGTCATGGCCATAGAGGCAAAGCCCGGCTTCGAGCCGCAGGCTGTCACGGGCGCCGAGCCCGATCGGCAGCACATCGGGATTCTCAAGCAGCCGCGTGACGAGCGCTTCGGCGCCGGCCGCGGGCACCGAAATCTCAAAGCCGTCCTCGCCGGTATAGCCGGAGCGCGACACGAAGCAGTCGAACGCACCGACGCGGCGGGTACCTGCGTCCATGAACTTCATGGCGGACACGTCCGCGCCCAGCTTCGCCAGCGCACTTTCCGCCTTCGGTCCCTGCAGCGCAATCAGCGCGCGGTCGGCGAGGGAATCGATGATGCAGCTTTCGGAGAGATGCGCGCGCAGATGCGCCTCGTCCTCGGCCTTGCAGGCGGCATTCACCACCAGGAAGAGGTGATCGCCGAAATTTGCGACCATCAAATCGTCGAGCAGGCCGCCGTCCTCATTGGTGAACTGGGCGTAGCGCTGCCGTCCCGGCGCAACCGCGACGATGTCCTGCGGCACCAGCCGCTCCAGCGCGAGCGCAGCATCCTCGACCCGGCCGGATTTCGCTCGCAGCGTGAGCTGACCCATATGGGAGACGTCAAACAGCCCTGCGGCCGCGCGGGTATGCAGATGTTCCTTCAACACGCCGGCCGGGTACTGCACCGGCATGTCATAGCCGGCGAACGGCACCATCCTGGCCCCGCGCGCAAGGTGCAGCGCGTGCAATGGCGTGTGTTTCAGGGAGGTCACGGTCGCAAGCATCACGGGGCCCTCTCGGTTCCCGGGAATTCGGTCCCGAAAACCAGCAAGAAAGCCCCATCTGTCGCTGTGCCTGAGAGTATTATCCCGTCGGCGGACGCTCCCGACCTTGCGGTCCTCAGCGTCTCTTTCCAGATGTCGTCAAATCACGCGGTCCGTTTGCCTGAGAGTTTCCGGGGCGGTTGCTCCTTCGGCGCCGGCATCAAAGCCGATCTCTCCCGACGTGACTGTACTCGAACAGGTGGGCAGGAAACACGCTCCGGGCAAGCCTGTCAACGCGGCATGGGCGCTATCAACGAGGTTTGTGTGATGCGGCAACCCCCTGATCTGCCTGCACAGTTTCTGGACACCGCGAGCGCCCTTGTCTAAAAGCGTGTGCCCGGAAGATAAGGCGTTTTTGGCCCCCCGGCCCAAGCCCCCGATTGGATGAACATGAGCGGCGTCAACGAGATCAGGTCGACTTTTCTGAATTACTTCAAGGCGAACGGTCACGAGATCGTGGCCTCGTCGCCGCTCGTGCCGCGCAACGACCCGACGTTGATGTTCACCAATGCCGGCATGGTGCAGTTCAAGAACGTCTTCACGGGTGTCGAGAAGCGCGGCTATCAGCGCGCCACGACGTCGCAGAAATGCGTGCGCGCGGGCGGCAAGCACAACGACCTCGACAATGTCGGCTACACCGCGCGGCACCTGACGTTCTTCGAGATGCTCGGCAACTTCTCGTTCGGCGATTACTTCAAGGATCGCGCGATCGAGCTCGCCTGGAACCTGATCACCAAGGATTTCGGGCTGAAGAAGGACAAGCTGCTCGTCACCATCTACCACGACGACGATGAGGCGGCGGGCCACTGGAAGAAAATCGCCGGCTTGCCGGACGACCGCATCATCCGCATCGCGACCTCGGACAATTTCTGGGCGATGGGCGACACCGGCCCGTGCGGGCCGTGCTCCGAGATTTTCATCGACCGTGGCGAGCACATCTGGGGTGGCCCTCCGGGCAGCCCCGAGGAGGATGGCGACCGCTTCCTCGAATTCTGGAATCTCGTCTTCATGCAGTTCGAGCAGGTGACGAAGGAGGAGCGCGTGCCGCTGCCGCGCCCCTCGATCGACACCGGCATGGGCCTCGAGCGCATGGCTTGCATCCTGCAGGGCGTGGAGAGCGTCTTCGAGACCGATCTGTTCCGTCAGTTGATCGATGCGACCGCGTCGGCGCTGGGCACCGGGCCGCGAGAGCAGACCGTCGCTTCCTTCCGCGTCATCGCAGACCATCTGCGCTCCTCGGCGTTTCTGATCGCCGACGGCGTGCTGCCGTCGAACGAAGGCCGCGGCTATGTGCTGCGCCGGATCATGCGCCGCGCGATGCGCCACGCGCAGCTGCTCGGGGCGCGCGAGCCGCTGATGCATCAGCTGGTTTGGGCGCTGGTGCGCGAGATGGGCCAGGCCTATCCCGACCTCGTCCGCGCCGAAAAGCTGATCGAGGAAACGCTGCGGCTGGAGGAAACCCGCTTCCGCAAGACGCTGGCGCGGGGCCTTGCGATTCTCGACGAGAAGAGCGCCGGCCTGAAAAAGGGCGACATGTTCGACGGCGACACCGCGTTCACGCTGTACGACACCTATGGCTTCCCGCTGGACCTGACGCAGGATGCGTTGAAGTCGCGCGGCATCAGCGTCGACCAGGCCTCCTTCAGCGACGCGATGGAGCGCCAGCGCGTGAAGGCGCGCGCCTCCTGGGCGGGCTCAGGAGAAGCCGCCGATGAATCGATCTGGTTCCCGCTGCGCGAAAAACTCGGCGCCACCGAATTCCTGGGCTATGAGACCGAGAGCGCGGAAGGCGTGGTCTCGGCGCTGGTCAAGGACGGCAAGGAGATCGACAGCCTCAAGGCCGGCGAGACCGGCTCGATCCTGCTCAACCAGACGCCGTTTTATGCGGAGTCCGGCGGCCAGGTCGGCGACATCGGCGTGCTGACCGGCGAGGGCGGCATCAAATTCCGCGTGTCAGACACGCAGAAGAAGGCCGGCGATCTCTTCGTCCATACCGGCACGGTGGAGCAGGGCACGCTGAAGGCGGGCACCGCGCTGCAGCTCGAGGTCGATCATGCGCGCCGCTCGTCGATCCGTGCCCATCACTCGGCAACGCATCTGTTGCACGAGGCGCTGCGCCAGGTGCTCGGCGACCACATCGCACAGCGTGGCTCGCTGGTCGCGCCCGATCGGCTGCGCTTCGACTTCGTGCATCCCAAGCCGATCACGGCGGAAGAGCTTGCCCGCGTCGAAGACATCGCCAACGACGTCGTGCTCGAAAATGACGAAGTCACGACCCGCATCATGGCGGTGGACGATGCCCGCGAGGCCGGCGCCCGCGCGCTGTTCGGCGAAAAATATGGCGACGAAGTCCGTGTGGTCTCGATGGGCAAGGGCCCGCGCGAGCAGGGCCAGAATGCGCTTGGCTGGTCGGTTGAGCTGTGCGGCGGCACCCATGTGCGCCGCACCGGCGACATCGGTCTGATTTCGGTCATCAGCGAAGGCGCGGTTGCCTCGGGCGTGCGCCGCATCGAGGCGCTGACCGGGCGTCATGCGCGAAAGCACGCCAACGACACCATCGCGCTGGCGAAGACCGCGGCTTCCGAGCTGCGCACGTCCATCGAGGACGTGCCGGCGCGCATCACGTCGCTTTTGGAAGAGCGCAAGAAGCTGGAGCGCGATCTCTCCGACGCGCGCAAGAAGCTCGCCATGGGCGGCAGCGCGTCTGCCGGCAATGGCGCGGCGGGCGGCGTGCGCGAGGTTGGCAACGTCAAGCTGCTGGCGCGCGCGGTCGAGGGCGTCGAGACCAAGGATCTGAAGAGCCTGGTCGACGACGGCAAGAAGCAGATCGGCTCCGGCGTCGTCGCCATCGTCGGCGTCACCGAGGACGGCAAGGCCGGCCTCGTGGTCGGCGTCACGTCAGATCTCACCTCGCGCTTCAACGCGGTCGAGCTCGTGCGCAAGGGCTCCGAGGTGCTCGGCGGCAAGGGCGGCGGCGGGCGTCCCGACATGGCGCAGGCCGGCGGGCCCGACGGCGCCAAGGCCGATGCCGCGCTCTCGGCGATCGAAAAGGCCATGGCCGGCGCCTGAAGCAAGAAAGGCGGCCCGAAGGCCGCCTTTCGCTCCTTGGGAATTGAGCGAAAGCCTTACTTCATCGCCTTCACAAGGTTGTCGGAAACCTTGTCGAGGAAGCCCGTCGTCGACAGCCAGCGCTGATCGGCGCCGACCAGAAGCGCGAGGTCCTTGGTCATCGAGCCGGCCTCGACGGTGTCGACGCAGACCTTCTCCAGCGTGCCCGCGAATTTGGCGAGCTCCGCATTGTTGTCGAGCTTGGCGCGGTGGGCGAGGCCACGGGTCCAGGCGAAGATCGAGGCGATGGAGTTGGTCGAGGTCTCCTTGCCCTTCTGGTGCTCGCGGTAGTGGCGGGTCACCGTGCCGTGG
>DATEJC010000632.1:0-10632 GCA_035278345.1 Bradyrhizobium sp.
CCGGTCAAAAGGAACGGCCGCCCGATCGGGCGGCCGTTCTGTTTTACGCCACGCTACCCGTCGGCACGCAACGCTTACGCGTAATCGCTGTCGCCGTCGCTATCGAAGCCGTCGGAATCCTGGTCGTCGTCGTCCTCGTTATCGTCGTCATAGTTCTCGTTCGAGGCCTGCTCGTCATACATGCCCTGGCGCGAGCCGTAATCGCGGTCGCCGCTGCCACGGCCGGACGAGCCGATGTCATTGATCCCGGCGTCCTTGGCGAGATTGCCGCCGCTCTGATCGCCCCACGGCCTGCGATCCTCGATGCCGCCGCTATGGCTGGCGGTATCGCCAAAGCTCTGATGGCCGCCGCCCATCATGCCGCGGATGCTGGAGAGCAGGAGCGAGCCGCCGACTACGCCGGCCGCGGCCGCCGCTGCGGTGCCGAGGAACGATCCACCGCCACCACCCCCGGGGACCGGCGGCGGTTGCGGCGCGCCATAGGGCTGGCCGTAACCGGGCGCCTGGCCGTAGCCGGGCGGCAAAGTCTGGCCGGTGTTCCAGACCGGGCGATTGCCGGCATTGGGCACCGAGCCGCGCGGCGGCTGGTCTTGGGGCTGAGCCTGAGATTGACCTTGGCCGAAAATCGCATCGCGCATGGAGTCGAGGAAGCCGCCGGATTGCTGCTGCTCGGGACCATGACCTTCCAGTTCCTGGATGCGGGCGTTGGCGCGCTTGAGCGCTTCGTCCTGCACCAGCACCGTCTGTACCAACGCGTAAGTTCCGTTCGGCGCGCGCCGCAGGCCTTCCATGATGGCGGCCTCGGCATCGCGATCACGCGGCGCGTCCTCCAGCTTCGAGAGCCGGTCGAACAGATCGTCAATCAGTTGGCGTTCCTGCGGTGTCATGGCGAATCTCCTTCGCTTCGGGGGCCGAAGCGCACGGAATCTAGGGGGCCTTTCGGCCGCCAGTAGGGGGAGCCGCTGAATTAAATTTCTGTAAGCGACAAGTTGACCGGTGGCTTTTCCCGGCCGGTATCAGCCGAGCGTCACCCGGTTCGCGGCCAGCAGGGGCGGGAAGCGATCGCCGGCGAGGAATTTGTATTCCGCCTCGCGCTGGGCGGTCAGCGGGTCGAGGCTTTCCAGCGTTTCGTCGACAAAGCCGGGATGGCACATCACGAGCCCGTCGCCCGGAAGCCCTTGCAGAAACTGCTGCATCAAGGCGCCGAAATCCGGCTTGCGCACGAAGTCATAGGCGCCGGCAAACGCCGAATTGAAAGCAATGCCGGCGCGGGCCGCGCGCTTGCGGAATTGGCGGCTGAGCGCGTCCAGCAGCAGCGCCTTGGGCGAGTTGAACCGCTTCAGGAAGGAGCGGTGACTTCCGCCCTGACGGACCCAGGCGCCGGGCGCGTGCGCAGCGGTCGCGGCAAGAAAGGCATCGCGCACCACCGGAAACAGCTGGGTGTGCTGATGGCCGTCGGCGAAATCGGGTGCGCGGCCGAACAGGTCGCGGAAGGCTGCGAACTGCGCCGCGATTTCCGACTGGATGATTTCGCGATCGAGCCGGCGCACGAAGCCCCGCTGCAGCATGGTGGGCAGGGGAAGGAACATGCCGCCATCGGCGGGGCGGAAATGCATGGTCAACGGACGGAACGGCGCGGTCAGCGTCATGTGCAGCCCGATGGCGCAGCGCTGGCTTGTGCGCGCGACATCCTGCAGCGCCGCCACTTCGTCGCGGCTGATCGCAGGCCCTACGACCATGACCGATGTCGCGTTGAGGCGGCCCTTGGCGATGAGGTCGCGGATGGCGCGGTTGACGCCGGGACTGATCCCGTAATCGTCGGCGCACAGCCAGATGCGGCGCGACGGCGAGGGCTCGTTCATTCCGCGGCGGTCCGCTCGGGCGCAGCTTCGCTGGCCTTGCTGTCGGTGCGCTTCTCGCTGTGCTCGGCGACGAAGTAGATCGGTCGCGCCTTCAATTCGCTGAGGATCTTGCCGATATATTCGCCGAGCACGCCGATCATGATCAGCTGCACGCCGCCGATGGTCATCAGGCCGACCACGAGCGAGGGATAGCCGGGCACCTGCTTGCCCGTGGTCCAGACTTCCCAGACGATCGACAGGCCGAACAGGAACGCGCCGCCCGCGAGGATGACGCCGAGCAGGCCGGCAAAGCGCAGCGGCGCCACCGAGAACGAGGTGAGGCCCTCGATCGACAGGCCGATCAGCCGGCCTGCGTTGAAGGTGGTCACGCCGTGCGCGCGCGGCGCCGGCTCATAGTCGACGCGGATCTGGCGAAAGCCGATCCAGCTGGCGAGGCCCTTGAAGAAGCGGTTGCGCTCCGGCAGTTGCCGCAGCGCCGCGGCCGCGCGGGGCGAGAGCAGGCGGAAGTCGCCGGCGTCTTCCGGGATTTTCTGCCGCGCGCCCCAATTGATCAGGGCATAGAAGCTGCGCACGGCCTGACGCCGCAGGAACGACTCGTTGTCGCGATGCGCCTTGGCCGTGTAGACGACGTCATAGCCGTCATCGATCCAGTGCCCGACCAGCTTCTCGACCAGCGAGGGCGGATGCTGGCCGTCGCCATCCATGAACAGCACCGCGCCGCGGCGGGCATGGTCGAGGCCGGCAACCAATGCGGCTTCCTTGCCGAAATTGCGCGACAGCGACACCACCTGTACGTCCAGCGCATCGGGCGGCAAGCTGCGCGCGATCTTCAGCGTATCGTCCTTGCTGCCGTCGTCGACATAGATCACTTCGCAGGCAAGCTGCCAGCGCGCATGCAGCGTGCGCGCCAGACCCGAGAGGCGCTCGTGCAGGGCGCCAAGCCCCGCCGCCTCGTTATAGACGGGGACGACGATCGACAGCCCTTGCACCGCAGCATTGGCTGCGTTGGTGGACAGTTTCGAGACGTCGCTACCCAGCTTCATCGATCAGTTCCAGTGGTCGCCAATCAGCATATGTTACCCATCGCAAGCTGTCGCCACGATGAACAATGTTAATTCGGGTTAACGGCCGAGGAATGCCTCGAGCCGGGCGTACAACGGGTTCTGCCGGTCCAGCACATAGTCCAGCGAGGCGATCGAGACCGTATCGGCCCCATGGTCGCGCAGGAAGCTGCCGAGTGCGTAGAGCTGCGCCGGCGGGCAGTGCAGCGTCAGCATGCCCGACGAGGTCGGCCCGCCGAACGGGGCGACCACCCCGAAGCGGCTATGCGCCTCGGAGAGCAGCTTGTCGTTGCAGCCGGCAAAGCGCGTGCGCACTTCGCGGTACTTGCTGGCGCGGGCGCGGGCGGCGATGTGGTCGAGGATGACGCGCGCGGTCTCGCGCGTCGCCGCGTTCCAGTCGGCCTCGCGCGAGGCGACGAGATTGGCCTGGCTCTTCAGGATCACGCCGTCGTCGAGCACCTTCAGCCCGTTGGCGGCGAGCGTCGCGCCCGTGGTGGTGATATCGACGATCAGCTCGGCCGCACCGGTCGCGGGCGCGCCCTCCGTGGCACCGGCGCTCTCGACGATGCGATAATCGACGATGCCGTGCGACGCGAAGAAGTTGCGCGTCAGGTTGATGTACTTGGTCGCCACCCGCATGCGGCGGTTGTGCTGGGCGCGAAAGCCAGTGGTGACGTCGTCGAGGTCAGCCATGGTGCGCACGTCGATCCAGGCCTGGGGGACTGCAACCACCACATTGGCGCTGCCGAAGCCGAGACTGTCGATCAGGAGCACGCGCTTGTCGGCGTCGGGAATGCTCTCGCGCACGAGGTCTTCGCCGGTAACGCCGAGATGCACGGCGCCGCGCGCCAGGTTCGACGCGATCTCGCTCGCCGAGAGATAGGCGATCTCGACATTGTCGAGGCCGGGAATGGTGCCGCGATAGTCGCGCGCACCGCCGGGCTTTGCCAGCGTTAGGCCGGCGCGGGTGAAAAAGGCTTCGGCGTTTTCCTGCAGACGTCCCTTGGAGGGGACGGCGAGTACGAACGGGACGGTCATGCCTTGCTCCCGCTGTTGTTGCCGGCCTTGATCAGCGCATCGACCCAGATCGAGAAGCCGACGGCGGGAATCGGCGTCGCCGAGCCGAGCTGCGTCATCAGCCCGTCATAGCGGCCGCCCGCCACCAGCGGCTCGGCGCCATTGCCCTTGTGGTGCAGCTCGAATTCAAAACCCGTGTAGTAATCGAGCCCGCGCCCGAACGAGGTCGAGAAGCGCGTCTTCTTGATGTCGATGCCGCGCTTGGCCATGAAGCCGACACGACTCTCGAACTGGTCGATCGCGGCAGTGATGTTGAGCTTGGCGTCGGAGGCGAGCGCGCGCAATTGCGTCACTGCGCCCTCAGGCTCGCCGCCGATGGCGAGGAAACGCTTGATGATGCCGATGGCATCGCGCGGCAGCGCGCCGCCCTTCAGCGTCGCCTGCTCGAGGAAGCGGTCGGCGATCTCCGCCACCGTGCGGCCGCCGACATTGGTGGTGCCGGCGATCGACATCAGGTCGGTGACCAGCGCCAGCGCCGCCTTGCGGTCGGAGCGGGCGAGCGCGGCGAGCACGCCCTCATATTCATTGCGGCCGGGCGCCGTCTTCAGCGTCAGCCGCTCGATGTCGTCGGTCAGGCTGATCTTGCGGTTGAAATCCTTGATCAGGCGGCGGCGCCACACCGGATAGAGATCGAGCGCGTCGATCAGCGCGTTGAACAGCGCGACGTCGCCGGTGCGGATTTCGACGTCGGTGATGCCGAATGCGTTTGCGGCCTGCAGCGCCAGCGCCAGCATTTCGGCGTCCGCCGCGGGGCGATCCTGCCGCCCGAACGATTCGATGCCGGCCTGCAAAAACTGGCTCTTCCTGCCGCTGCGATAGCGGAACACCGGGCCGAGATAGGAGAAGCCGGCCGGCTGGCCGGCGCGGTTCGAGGCCAGGTAATCCCGCGCCACGGGGATGGTGAGGTCCGGCCGCAGGCACAGCTCCTCGCCGGTCGCATCCGTCGTCAGATAGAGGCTCTTGCGGATGTCCTCGCCGGAGAGATCGAGGAAGGGGTCGGCCGGCTGCAGGATGTCGGGCTCGGCATGGACGTAGCCGGCCTGCGCAAAGGATTGCAGCAGGGTGTCCGCCCAGGCGGCGGAGGGGGGCGCGGTTACGTTCATCGGACTGGTCCAGCTCGCCGGAAAACGGGTTCCAACAGGGGGTTAAACGGTTCCAAATGGGGTTATGGGGCGAGCCCTTAGCACGCCCTGTCCCGGGATACGACAGGGATTGGGCAAGGGGCTTAACGGGCGGTGCTTTTTACGGCCGTTAACCAGGCCCGGCCCAGTCGCCAAGCGCCGCCTGCACCAGCGCCAGTGCCGCGACGCCAGCGGTGTCCGCCCGCAGGATCCGCGGCCCGAGGCAGAGCCGCAGCGTATGCGGCTGGCGCAGCAGGCCATCACGCTCCTCGGCGGCAAAGCCGCCCTCGGGGCCGATCAGGACGTCGATGCCGGCGCCGTCGGCCTTGGCGGCTTTCAGCGCGGCGACGGGATCGGCGATCTCGGCGGCCTCGTCGCAGAACACCAGCAAGCGCTGCGCATCGCGCTCGCCAAGGTAACGCTCGAGCGGGATCGGCGCGGCGACCGCGGCAAGGCTGAGGATGCCGCACTGCTCGGCCGCCTCGATCACATTGGCGCTCATGCGTTCCAGATTGACCCGCGACACCTGGGTGAAGCGCGTCGTCACCGGCTGCAGTTTCGAGGCACCCATCTCGACCGCCTTCTGCACGACGTAATCGAGTCGCGCATGTTTCAGCAGCGCGAACACATAGGTTACGTCGCCGAGGGAATCCTGCTGCCGTGTCTGCTTGACGATGGTCAGGCTGTCCGGCCGCTTGCGCCCGGCGATCTCCCCGCTCCATTCGCCGTCGCGGCCGTTGAAGACGAGGATGGTCGCGCCGCTGGAAAGCCGCAGCACATTGCCGAGATAGTTGACCTGGTCGCGGTCGAGCGCAACGCTCGCCCCTGCGCTCAAGGGAGCATCGACGAACAGACGTTGCGTGCGGAAATCGAGCTGGGGCATCGTTAATGTTTCTGAACGGGGCTGTTTCTAGCTGAAATCTTGATATTCCGTGACAAGTATTGCGGCCCGTTGCCGCGCTGTTGCCCAAATCGATGGGTTGTTAAGGCGCGGCAGGGATCGTAAAAAGCCTTTAATCGGAATTGCTTCGATCGGAAGACGTTGGGGCCCTTGGACCTTTGCCCTTGGACCTTGCCGGAGAAATACACTTGATCATCCGTCGCCTGATTGCGCCGCTTGCGGTCGTCGCCTTCGCCCTCCATGCCGGGCAGGCCGGCGCGCAGGGCGCGTTCCCGGCCCCGATGCCGAACCAGCCCGCGAACGCTTCGCCCTTTCCGCCCGTGAACGGGCAGCGGCCGGCCCAGGCCTCGCCGTTTCCACCGGTTGGTGGTGCACCGGCAGCCGCAGCCGCAAGCCCGTTCCCGTCGCAAGGCGCAGCCCCGGTGCAGGGCGGCGGCTTCGGCGGTCCCCCGCAGGCGCCGACCGCAGGCGGCGCGGATGCCTGCATGAAGGGCTTCGTGCCGCTGCGCGAGGAAGCGGAGAAGCGCGGCAAGCTGATCAAGGCCGCGAGCGACCGCAAGGCGCCGCCGGATGAAGCCTGCAAGCTGATTGCCAATTACAGCGCCGCCGAAGTCAAGATGATCAGGTACATCGACTCCCATGCGCAGAAGTGCGGGATCCCGGCGCAGATCGGCGACCAGCTCAAGGCGGGGCACAAGAACACCGAAGCGCTGCAGCAGAAGGTCTGCGGCGTGGCGCAACAGATGGCGCAGCAGAAGGCGGCCGCCACGCCCAGCCTTTCCGAAGCGCTCGGCTCCGTCTCGGCCCCTGAAGCCCAGACCACCAAGAAGGGCGGCTCGACCTTCGACACGCTGAACGGCAACGTGCTGTCGCGATGAGCGACGCCAGCGCCCGCGTTGCCGATGCGACCGGCAACTGGGTCGACACCCGCGCGCCGTCCTGGTCGCGGCCATACCTGCGCCTCTCCCGGCTCGACCGCACCATCGGATCATGGCTTCTGCTGATGCCGTGCTGGTGGTCCGCGGCGCTCGCCGCCGGCATCTCCGGGCACATCGCCGCCTTGCCGCTCACCATCGTGCTGTTCTTCATCGGCGCCTTCGTGATGCGCGGGGCGGGCTGCACCTGGAACGACATCACCGACCGCGATCTCGATGCCAGGGTCGAGCGCACGCGCTCGCGGCCGATTCCGGCGGGCCAGGTCAGCGTCACGCAGGCGTTTGTCTTTCTGGTCGCGCAGGCGCTGATCGGGCTCGCCGTGCTGCTTCAGTTCAACCGCTTTGCGATTCTGACCGGCATCGCCTCGCTTCTGATCGTTGCGATCTATCCCTTCATGAAACGCATCACCTGGTGGCCGCAGGTCGTGCTGGGGCTCGCCTTCTCCTGGGGTGCGCTGATGGGCTTTGCCGCGGAATTTTCCCGCATCGATCCCGTCGCGCTCGTGCTCTATGCCGGCTCGATCGCCTGGGTGATCGGCTATGACACGATCTACGCGCATCAGGACGCCGAGGACGATGCGCTGATCGGTATCAAGTCGACCGCGCTTCTGTTCGGCGAAAACACCAAGCCGGCGCTGGCTATCTTCTATGGCCTTGCGGTGGTGCTGATCGGCGTGGCGCTATATCTTGCCGCGGTGCACTGGCCGGCCTGGCTTGGCCTTGCCGCCTTTGCCGCGCATCTATTCTGGCAGATCAGGCGGCTTCAGCTCGGCAACTCCGCGCTCTGTCTGAAATTGTTCTGGTCGAACCGTACTGCGGGCCTGCTGCTGTTCGCCGGCCTGCTGGCCGATGCGCTATTGCGCGCCGCCTGATCTCCAGGGTAGGCAAAGCAAAGCGTGCTCACCTTCACGAGCACGCCGGAAAAGGTGGGCACGGCGCCAGCGCGCCTTTGCCTACCCTGCGCGCTGTCTCTCTGAACTTAATTGCGCGCGATGATCTCGCGTTCGCCGCGGTAGACGGCAAGTTCGCGGGCCGTATCGCCGGCGCGGCGGCGCACCAGGAATCGCGGACGGCGCTTGCTGATGACGTTGCGGCGGCGGCGCCGCGCGGCGGGCTCGCGGCGCTTTTCTTCAGGCAGCTGCGGCAGAGAGAAAATCTCGCTCCACATCGCGGAGGCGGTATCGAGCTCGGCGCGGTCGGTGCTGATGGCGAGCGGAATGGTCAGCGAGGGATCGCGGTGGATCAGCGCCAGCATCTGCGCATCGCCGTCGACGCCGCGCAGGCCAATGCCGATGAAGTCGGAAACGCTGATCTTGACGGCCATCCGCATGCCGGCGATGGCCCGGCGCAGCACGACGCGTTCGCGGTGAATTTCGACCTGCCGCACGCCGCCATCGGCGCGGACGTCGCGCGCATCGAAGCGAAGCGGAAGGGAAAGTGGGTCGAGCCGCAAGCGGCTCGACCCCGCGGGATTGATCCCGCTTGTTTGTGTTTGACGCCTCACGTCTTTAGTCTCCCCGCCGGGATTATTCTCCCGGTCGATGCGTGAGAGCTTGCCACAGCGGGCGCGTCATCGGCTTAAAAAGGCTGGTTAATCGCGTCTCAATCAGCGCCGTTCTGCCTGCATGATTGACAACAGCTTGGCGCGCATGATTGACGAGACCTTGCGAAAGTCCCTCGAAATTGATGGCTTTTGCCGGCGCAAAATGCTTGAAGTCCCTGTGAATCAGGCACATCTGGAGAAACCGCGGCTCTTGCTGCGCGTTGCCTCAAATGTCGGGAATTTCGTTCGTGATCTCTTCACCATCGGTTGCTTCAAGGCTTTCGCCTGACGCCGCAGCAAGCGGCCTGTTCGATCAATCGGCGCTGTCGGCGCTGGCGCAAGCCCTGGTCGAGGCCGCCAGACGCGCCGGCGCGGATGCGGCCGATGCGGTCGCGGTGCGCGGCGTGTCGCAGGGCGTCGAGGTGCGCGACGGTCACGTCGAGGAATCCGAGCGTTCCGAAGGCGACGATGTCGGCCTGCGCGTGCTGGTGGGCCGGCGTCAGGCCGTGGTCTCGACCAACGACACCAAAGGCGACGGCATCGCCAGGCTCGCCGAGCGCGCGGTGGCGATGGCCCGCGTCGCGCCTGAAGACAAGTTTGTTGGATTAGCCGACCCCGCGCTGCTCGCGCGCGACTTTCCCGAACTCGACCTGCTCGATCCCGACATTCCCTCGACGGCCGAGCTCGAACGCCGCGCGCAGGAAGCGGAAGCCGCCGGCCTTGCCGTGAAGGGCGTGAGCAAATCCGGCGGCGCATCGGCCTCTGCCGGCATCGGCGGCATGGTGCTGGTGACCTCGACCGGCTTTCACGGCTCTTACCTGCGCTCCAGCCAGGGCGTCTCGATGACCGCGATCTCCGGCGAGGGCACCTCGATGGAGCGCGATTACGATTTCACCTCCGCGCTGCATGCGAGCGATCTGGCTTCGCCCGCAAGCGTCGGCGCCAAGGCGGGCGAGCGCGCCGTCGCGCGCACCAATCCGCGCAAGGTCGAGACCTGCAAGGTGCCTGTCGTCTACGACCCGCGCGTCTCCAACTCGCTGGTCGGCCATCTCGTCGGCGCCATCAACGGCGCCTCGATCGCGCGCAAGACCAGCTTCCTGAAAGACAAGCTCGGCCAAAAACTCTTTTCCGACGGCATCCGCATTGTCGACGATCCCTTGCGCGTGCGCGGCCTTCGTTCCCAGGCCTTCGATGCCGAGGGCGTCAAGGTTGGCAGGCTCGCGATCATCGATCGGGGCGTGCTGACCTCGTGGCTGCTCGATTGCGCCACCGCGCGCGAACTCGGCATGACCACGACCGGGCATGCCCATCGCGGCGTCTCGTCCGCGCCTTCGCCCGGCGCGTATAATCTGCACATGGAGGCGGGCAGCGCCACGCCGAAGCAGCTGATCTCCGACATCAAGCAGGGCTTCTACGTCACCGACCTGATCGGCTCCGGCGTCAACGGCGTCACCGGCGATTACAGCCGCGGCGCCTCCGGCTTCTGGATCGAGAACGGCAAGCGCAGCTATGCGGTGAGCGAAGTCACCATCGCCTCGAACCTGATCGACATTTTCCGCGGCCTGACGCCGGCCAACGACCTTGAATTCCGCTACGGCGTCAACGCGCCGACCGTGCGGCTGGAGGCAATGACGATTGCCGGCCAGTGAGCGCGCCAGCCTGCGGGATCAGCTCGCAGCCATCGTCCGCGAGGCCGGCGAGCTGGCGCTCGCCACAGCGAAGACGCCGTTCAAGCGCTGGATGAAAACCGGACACTCGCCGGTGTCGGACGCCGACATCGCGGTCAATGATTTCCTGCACAAAAAGCTGCCGCCGCTCGTGCCCGATGCCGGCTGGCTGTCTGAGGAGACCGAGGACGATCTCAAGCGCACCGCGGCCGCGCGGGTCTGGGTGGTCGACCCGATCGACGGCACACGCGCCTTCCTCGAGCAGCGGCCGGACTGGACCATCTCGGTGGCAATGGTCGAGGCTGCGCGCCCCGCCGTCGCGGCCCTTTATGCGCCCGTTACGGACGAGCTTTATCTCGCCACGCACCGCGAGGGCGCGACGCTCAACGGCGCGCGGCTGAAAGTGGCCCAAGCGGAAGGATTGGCCGGGGCCCGCATGGCCGGGCCGAAAAGCTACCTGGCGAA
>DATEJC010000633.1:0-4259 GCA_035278345.1 Bradyrhizobium sp.
CGCCCCGGCTTTCGAGATGAGGCAGGAAGGCGCGCGTGCCATGCACGACGCCCCAGAAATTGATGTTCATCAGCCATTCGAACTGCGCCTGGTCGATTTCGTTGAACTGGCCGAGCAGGGCGACGCCGGCATTGTTGACGACGATGTTGAGGCCGGGATGGGCGGATGTCGCGGCTTGCGCGAATTCCTGGATCTGGGCGGGGTCGGAGACGTCGACGCGGTGCGTCGTCACTTTCCGGCCGCGCGTGGCAAGCGCGGCGGCGGTGGCCGCAAGGCCCGCCTCGTCGCGGTCGGCAATGGCGAGATCGCAGCCGCGGGCGGCGAACTCGACCGCTAGGGCCCGGCCGATGCCGCTGGCCGCCCCCGTCACCGCGGCGGCACTTCCGTTGATCGCAGTCATTCCAATACTCCCAATCAGCCCGAGAGGCCTGCCGGCGGCCGGAACGGCCGGTTCCATCGCTTTTCTCAGATTGGAACCGAACAATACAGCCCCTCGGGTTTTTAACACATGTTATTCGCGCAGCTTTTCGACGGAGGCGCTTATGGGCCAGTCACAACCATTCCGCGCGACGGCACTGGTCGTCGAGGACGACCCGATGCAGCGGGAAATGCTCAGTCTGTTGCTCGAGGAGTCGCACTACGACGTCATCGAATGCGAAAGCGCGGAGGCGGCCGAGGTCGTGCTGCGCCGTAATGCCGAGCGCATCGACCTGATGATGACCGACGTCAGCCTTGCCGGCACCATGGACGGCGTGACGCTGGCGCACATCGCACGGCACTGCAATCCGTGGCTGGAGGTCATCGTCACCTCGGGCCGGCCATTGCCGCAGCCCCTGCCGGAAGGCGCGCACTACTGGACCAAACCCTGGGCGCCGCTCGACGTGATCCGGATGGCCGAGCGCAGCGCCCTGGCGGCGCAGGAGAGGGCGGGGCGCGGCAAGCACTAGCAGCTTCGCACGCACGGGCCTCTGCGCTCCCTCTCCACGCTCAAGCGGGATCGAGACGAGCGAAGCTCGCTCTTGGAAGGTTGGGGTGAGGGGCAGCGTCATCGGGATAGCAATCCTCGTCGCGATCCCGGCGCGCGGGGAATTGAAGCAATTGAAGGTGGCCGAGCTAAGCGCCCCGTGATATTGCCGGCCCATGACGCTGTCCTTCCTCTTGACCTCGCTGATCGTGGTCGCTTCGCCCGGCACCGGCGTGCTCTACACGCTGGCGGTGGCGCTGGCGCAGGGCTCGCGCGCATCGCTCGCCGCCGCCTTCGGCTGCACGCTCGGCATCCTGCCGCAGATGGTCGGCGCCATGCTGGGCCTTGCCGCGATCCTGCACACCAGCGCGCTGGCCTTTGCGGCGCTGAAATGGTGCGGCGTCGCTTATCTCCTCTACATGGCCTGGCAGGCGCTGCGCGAGACGGGGGCGCTGGCGATCTCCGCGCAGCCATCGCAAAGATCGAATCGCAAGGTGATCGTCACCGCGATCCTGATCAACATCCTGAACCCGAAGCTGTCGATCTTCTTCTACGCGTTCCTGCCGCAATTCATCGCCGTCGACGAGCCGCATCCGCTGATGCGCCTCGTGGAGTTGTCGGCGGTGTTCATGCTGATGACCTTCGTGGTGTTCGCGGCCTACGGCCTGTTCGCCGCCGCCGTCCGCGACCGCGTCATCTCGCGGCCGAAGGTCTTGGCGTGGCTGCGCCGCAGTTTCGCCGCCGGCTTTGCCTCGCTCGGCGCGCGGCTTGCGCTGTCGGAGCGGTAGGCGCGGCGCTCCAAAACCCTCGTGGTGAGGAGCCGCGCAGCGCGCTTTATTGAGTCGCTGAGCGCGCGGACGCAGGAAAATTTCAAAAAAGGCACCTCAAAACGCATAACAGCTGTGGATAACGCCATCATGGCGTCGTGACAGCACGCGGCAGCAGCCCGCGAATCTGCTCGAAATGTACGCGAGGATGTTGCGAGGTTGGCCCTCCGCCACAAGCATGCCTCGGAGTCGCGTTCAATCCATTAAACCCTTGAGAGGATACTATGGCTAAGAAAGCGAAGAAGGCTAAGAAGGCGAAAAAGGCGAAGAAGGCCAAGAAGGCTAAGAAGTAGCTCTTCAGCCCGGGTAGAGCGCCGCGCGCTCTGCCCGGGCGCTCAATCGGGCGAATGGATTTTTTGTTGAGTTGTTTTTTTGAAGATGGCGGGCGGCGGCCCGCCTTTTGATTTTTTGGGGCAGCGGCGCAACAGGGTTAACGAACGCCAATGCGCGTCGCCTGTTGCCGTCTCGCCCATCGAAGGCCGTGCGGCGCATTCATCAAAATAAAACCAAGGCGTCGATTGTGCGGCCGCGGTCAGACTCCGTTAAGCGGAGGCGCGGCATTTTGTCCGTAAGACAACGGGGATTGTCCGGACGAGAAGCCCGACGGCGGGCGGTCCGATAAGCTTTATGGGAGACGGGACAATTGCCGTCCCGAAGTTCGTGATGCTCAGCGTTCCGACGCTATGGACGGTATTGGTCATCAACTTCCTGGCGCTCGGCCTGATCTGGGCCTATGTGCGCCAGACCTATCCCTCGTTCGAAGCCTCACAATTCTGGACCGGGTCTGCGTTCTCCGGCGCCTTAGGCGCGGCGCTGACCATGCTGCGCATGATCTTTACGGATTCGCTGCTGCCGCTGCTTGCCGGCGGCACCATGCTGGTCTTCGCCACCTGCCTTGCCGCGATGGGCATCCAGCGCTTCTACAACCGGCCGGTGAGCTGGCGGCAGACCGTACTGATCACCGGCGCTAACTTCGCCTGGCTGTCCTTCTTCATCTTCGTCTATGACAGCGTGCCGATCCGGATCACGATCTTCACCATCGCCCAGGCGCTGCCGCTGATTCCAGCGCTCAGATTGCTGCTGTGGCCGCCCGACGGCCGGCGCAGCGCGGGCGCCCGGCTGGCGGGCACCATCGCGAGCCTCATCGTTGCGATGTACGCGGTGCGCCTGGTCGCGAACTTCCTCCACATCGGCGGCGATTTCTCCTTCGCCGAGCACACCAACCAGTTCCAGTCCTTCCTCGTGCTGGTGCTGGTATTCCTGTCGATGGCGCTTAATTTCGGCTTCGTGCTGATGGCGATGGACCGCCTGCGCAACGAGGTCGCCGATCTCGCGCTGATGGACGACCTCACCGGCGTCGCCAACCGCCGGCACCTCCTGCAGCGGCTGACCGAGGAATGCGCGCGCTCGGAGCGCTCGGGCGATGCGTTCTCGCTGCTGGTGATCGACCTCGACGGCTTCAAGGCCATCAACGACACCCACGGCCATGCCGCGGGCGACGCCTGCCTGCAGCATTTCACGCTGATGGCGCAGACGCGGCTGCGGCCCGGCGACATGCTGGCGCGTACCGGCGGCGACGAATTCTGCGTCGTGCTGCCGTCCTCCACCTTGCGCGAGGGCGCGGTGATCGCCCGCCGCGTGCTCGAGGCATGCCGGGCGGACGCCGCGCAATGCATCGGTAATGACATCCCGATTTCAGTCTCGATCGGCCTCGCCCAGTGGACGCGATCGATGGGCGCCTTCCCCGACCGGCTGATCGCGGCAGCCGACCATGCGCTCTACGAGGCCAAGCGCGACGGCCGCAACCGCTTTGCCGTCTACGATCCGTCACCCCCGCTGGTGCCCGGCCACGAGATTGATCCGGCCGCGGAGCTCAGGCGCGCCTGAGTGGGTACCGGCGCGCGAAGCAAGCGCGTCGAACCAGGAAACGTGCTAAGGCATCAGCGCCACCGGATTTTCAGTTCATGAGATTTCGCCTGCCGTTGATGGCGCTCCTCGCCGTCATTGTCTCATTTCCCGCCGCCGCCCAGTCCGACCTCGCCACCCTCGCGCGCGCCTCGGGCACCCCCGATATTCCCGGCCTGAAGATCGTCTGGCTGGCGCCCTGGGGCGATGTCGCCAAGGCGCATCCCTGGAAGAACATCATCGTGCACCAGACCGAAGGCCCGGCAGGTTCGGCCAAAGGCGGCGCGCAGCTGCAGAACAAGAACCCGACGCGGCGCGGCGTCACCGTATGGGTCGAGACCGACGGTACGGTCTATTGGGCGGTGGCCGAGGATCTGGTGCCGACCCATGGCGACGGCGCCAACCGCAACGACAACAAATATATCGACAACGCGCTAACCCACCGCCAGGTGATCGGCAGCAATTCCATCGGCGTCGAGTTCGCCGGCAATTTTCCCGATGTCACGCGCGGGCCGACCGAGGCGCAAGTCGCGGCCTGGCGCGTGCTGGTGAAGGTGCTGCGC
>DATEJC010000634.1:0-7978 GCA_035278345.1 Bradyrhizobium sp.
GTGCAGGGCGGCGACGTGCCGGAACTGCGCAGGATCAACGCACGCGGACTGATCGACATCGGCTTCCATGGCTATGCCATCGGCGGACTGGCGGTCGGCGAGCCGCAGGCCGTGATGCTGGCCATGATCGAGACGACCGCCCCTGAATTGCCGGCCGATCGACCGCGCTATCTGATGGGCGCCGGCACGCCCGAGGACCTCCTGGAATCGGTGGCGCGCGGCATCGACATGTTCGACTGCGTGATGCCGACCCGGAACGGCCGCCACGGCATGGCGTTCACCCGTTACGGCCAGATCAACATGCGCAATGCGCGGCATGCCGACGATCCGAGGCCGCTGGACGAAGCGAGCGACTGGCCGTCGACATCAAACATTTCGCGCGCTTATCTGCATCATCTCGTACGGTCCGGCGAGACGCTGGGCGCAATGCTGCTGTCGGAGATCAACGTCGCTTATTACCAGCGGCTGATGCAGGACATCCGCGCGGCGATATCGAATGGCAAGTTCGAGGACTTCCGAAATCAAACGCGCGCCGATTGGGCGCGCGGTGACATTGCTCCGATTTAGTTTTGACGCGTTTTCTTCACGCGAACCGGTGCCCACTTCGCTTGAAAACGCTATGGAGATGAGCGGAATGACCTAGTTGCAGGCGAACTTTTTCACCGTGTGCTTGGTGACGAAACCGTAGCCGCAGGTATCACAGGTCCACAGATACGAGATCACATGGTCGTTCAGGTAGGCGGAAGCTTCCGCGGCCACCATGGAGTCCGCACACACCGGGCAGGTGGGAAGATCGCACCCGCGCGGATCGGGTTGAGACGCGACGGTCGACATGACTTCAGCAACAGCTGCCATCGTTGACCTCCTTGCGTTCAGAACCGGGAAGCCCCTGCCTCACATGACCGGAAGCGCTAACCCCGTCGGTCATGCTCTCACGACCAAAGTATAAAACGACTTCTTTGACGAAGTCGCAACACAAATGCGTTCATTTCATGTGATTTCTAATTCTAACCATCTTGCATTGCAGCGAAATTCCGGTTCCCGCGTTTGTCTCTTGCGCGTCGCCCTGCACTGCACCTAAGTAGGGAACAGTTCGTTTCTCCCGTAAATCCCAGCGACAGGAGTCCAGCGATGGACGCGCCGACACCGAACGCTGCACTGCACCGTCCCGGCCGCGGCCGCGTCTTCAATTCCATCGTCGATGCCATCGGCGACACGCCAATCGTCCGTCTGAACAAATTGCCGAAAATGCATGACGTCAGCGCGACCATTCTCGCCAAGCTCGAATATTTCAATCCGGCGGCGAGCGTTAAGGACCGCATTGGCGCGGCGATGGTCGTGGCGATGGAGAAAGCCGGCATCGTCAACGCCGATACCGTGCTGATCGAACCGACCTCGGGCAATACCGGCATTGCACTCGCCTTCGTTGCGGCCGCGCGCGGCTACCGGCTGAAGCTGGTGATGCCGGAATCGATGTCGATCGAGCGTCGCAAGATGCTGGCGTTCCTCGGCGCGGAGATCATCCTGACGCCCGCAGCGCAGGGCATGAAGGGCGCGATCGCCACCGCCGAAGAGCTTATCCGCACCACACCGAATTCGGTGATGCCGCAGCAGTTCAAGAACCTCGCCAATCCGGAAATCCACCGCCGCACCACGGCGGAGGAGATCTGGAACGACACCGCCGGCAGTATCGATTTCTTCGTGGCCGGCGTCGGCACCGGCGGCACCATCACCGGCGTGGGCCAGGTGCTCAAGCCGCGCAAGAAGTCGCTGCGGATCGTGGCGGTCGAGCCGGAGGAGAGCCCCGTGCTGTCGGGCGGCCAGCATACGCCGCACAAGATCCAGGGCATCGGCGCGGGTTTCATTCCCGACATTCTCGACCGCTCCGTGATCGACGAGATCGTCAAGGTCAACAGCGCTACTGCGATCGAAACGTCGCGAGCGCTGGCGCGCCATGAGGGCATTCCCGGCGGCATTTCCTCGGGCGCGGCGATCGCGGCAGCGCTGCAGGTGGGAAAACGGCCGGAGGCGGCGGGCAAGACCGTGCTGGCCATTGTGCCGTCATTCTCCGAACGCTACCTATCTACCACTTTATTCGAGGGGATCTGATCATGTCCGACCAGCCGCGCCGCCCGCGCACCCTCAACGACGCCCGCACTGAGGCGGAAGCCGCCTTCAAGCGTGCCACCGCCAAGGTCGCCGAAGCCCCGGCGAAGAAGAACACCGTTCCCGGCGTGAAGGAGCAGGTGACGCTGCGCATCGACCAGGACGTGCTGGAGCATTTTCAGGCGGGCGGGCCGGGCTGGCAGGACCGCATCAACGAGGCGCTGCGCAAGGTTGCGGGGAAATAGGCGCCCTCAGGTCCCCAACCGAAGCAAATGAAAAAGCCCGGGCCTTGGCCCGGACTTTTTGCTGTTCATTGCGATCGCGGATCAGCGCAGGACGCCGCCGACGACGCCGCCCATGAAGCGGCCCATGGCGGCCGGATCGGGACCGCCGCCGCTGTGCTGGCGCGGAGCGGGCGCTTGGCCACCGCCACCACCTCCGCTGTTGGCGCGACGGCGCGGCGCCGGCTTGTCTTCGTCATCGCTGCTCGCCGTCGCCGGCTGGCTCGCGATGATTTCCGTCAGCAGCGCCTTGTGCTGCAGCTTGTTGAGGTAGCCGCTCTTCGGATAGCCGCGCGCGGCCTGCCAGCGGGTGATTACGTTGCGAGTGTCCTGATTGAACACGCCGGTCACCTTGGTGTCGAAGCCAAGCCCGGTGAGGCGGCGCTGCACGTCGCGGCGCTGACCCTTGTCGAGGCCGATCTGATCCTCGGTGAGCTGAGACGACTCTTCGGTGTAGACGGCGGGATCGACGCCGGTCGACAGGTTGCGCGTTGCATCGGGCTTGTTGGCGCCTTGCTCAAGGGACGCGATACGCGACTGCGCCAGCGAACGGAACTGGCCGTTCGGGTAGTTGGTAAGATAGGCCTTCAGCTCCTCGGGCTTGTTGGAGTCCTTGATCGAGCGCCAGAACTCGACCTCCACCTCGGTATTCGGCGTGAGCGCAACCTGTTGCTGCGACGGCGCGGCCGCGGTGCCCGGGGCCGCCGGCGAAGGCGCTCCATTCAGGTAGACGGTGCCGATCAGGTTGGTGTGACCCCAGGGCAGCTGGCCCTTGTTGGTCTCCTCGTTGACCTGGGCGCGGACCTTGGTCATCGCCTGCTGGATCTCGATGCCGGGCTGGGTGATGTTGGCAAGCAGTGCGCGGGTGAAGGGGCTGTTGCCGCCTTCAGAGCCATCAAGCGCGGTCTGGCCGGGGCCGGTTGCGAATGCGATCAGCGTGCCTTCCCCGGATTTCATCTCGGCCAGGCCAGTCTGCACGTTGACGCTGCGCGTTGCCGAGTTCGACTTGATCTTGGCGGCAAACGGATTGTCGCGGCAGGCGTCCAGGAACACCAGCTTGACCTTGGCGTCGCCCATAGTCTGGTCGAGCGTGAGATCGATATTGATGGCGGCGCCAAGCTTCACGTCCATTTCGGATTTGATGTCGGCGTCAATAGGCAGCAGATAGTTGGTGCCTGAAATGGCGATGCCGTGACCGGCATAGAAGAACACGGCGACGTCGGCCCCTTGCGCGCGCTTGCCGAAGTCGAGCAGACGCTCCGTCATCTTGTCACGGGTAAGGTTGGTTCCTTCGACAACCTCAAAGCCGACATTGCGCAGCGCGCCGGCCATGGCCTTGGCGTCGATCGGCGGATTGGGCAGCGCCGCCACATTCTTGTAGGCGCCATTGCCGACGACGAAGGCGACCCGGCGGTCGGCTTGCGCGGAATTCACTGTCAGCGCCATGCAGATCACGGAAAGGAGAAAGGTGAAGGATCGCATCTGAAATGCCCCTGCAGAATCGAAACACTTTGGCGGTAACGCTTGTCGTCGAAGATACACGAAAAAGCCATGCTTAGCGCCACAAAAAACGGCACGAATACCCCGTTGAGCGACCGTCCTTGTTTGGCCGAGGTTAAGGATTTTGGCGTGCGCCATCGCGTGATTTGGATCACAACCGCCCGTAAAAATTGTCGAAAACTTCGCGCAATTGGCTTGGCGTGACGCGGCCTCACCCGCTCAGGTGGCAGCGCGTGCGGGAACCGGCGTGGACGCCCGCAAATTCACAAGATTTCCCGTGAGGATCAGCGCAGCGCCGAGCACCGTGAAAGCATCGAGCCGTTCCGAATAGAGCAACCAGCCCGCGAGCGCGGTAAGGGGAACCCGCAAGAAATCCATCGGGACAACAACGGTCGCGTCGGCATACAGCAACGCGCGCGCCATGCAGTAGTGCGAGAAGGTGCCGCTGAAGGCCACCACAATGGCCCAGCCCCAGACTGACAGCGATGGCCACTGCCAGACATAGAGTGCCGGCAACAGGCTGCCGAGGCTCTGCACGGCGAGCATGTAGAAGATGATCGTCACGGTTTGCTCCGTGCGCGTCAGCGACTTCACGATCGCAATGGAAACGCCGAAGCCGACAGCCGCCGCAAGCGCGATCAACTGTCCGGGATTGATCTCGCCGGTGGCGGGACGAACAATCATGACGACGCCGACGACGCCGAGCACGATCGCAATGAATTTTCCGATCGTCATGCGCTCGCCCAAAAACATCGCGGCGAGAATCGCGGTCCAGATCGGCATGGTGAATTCGATCGCCACCACCTGGCCGATCGGGATCAGCGTCAGCGCGTAGAACCAGCCGAGCTGAGCGCCGAAATGGAGGGTGTTGCGCCCGATGTGCTGCGGCAGGCGTTTCGTTTTCATCACGGCAAGGCCGCCGGCGCGATAGATCAGCGGAGAGAGCAGCATGAGGCCGACGCCCGACCGGATCAGCATCAGCTGAAACACGTTGAGCTCGTGCAGCGCCTCGCGGCCGGCCACCGTGATCATCAGCATCAGGGCGAGCCAGCCGGCCATCCACAGCGCGGCCATCGATTTGGAGGGGGTACGTTCCATCGGACAAGGGGTCAAAGGCGGGCAGGCCGGTATGTTCGACCTTGCCGGCCTTTGCAACGGGCAAATCTGCTGACGCTGCCCTGCGCGCGGCTCAATTTCGCTGTGGGATCATGGGCCTGATCGGTGCTAAGGAAGCGCCAGTCCTCGGGAGGAAACAAGCGCATGCGTGTCCTGCAACCGGCCGAATGGTCGAAACCGCGCGGCTTTTCACACGGTGTCGTGGTCGATGGCCCCGGCAAATGGGTGGTGTTGGCCGGCCAGACGGGCGGCGACGAGAAGGGGGACTATGCGCCCGATCTCGCCGCGCAAGTCGGAGCCGCGCTGAAGCGGATCATCAAACTGCTGGCCGAAGCCGGCGCCGGTCCCGAACACATCGTGCGGCTGACCTGGTACCTGACCAGCAAGAGCGAATACCAGGCTTCAGGCGCCGGCATTGGCGCAGCCTGGAAGGAAACGTTGGGCCGGAATTTCCCGCCCTCGACGCTGCTCTATATCGACGGCCTCGTCGACGAGCGCGCCAAGGTTGAAATCGAAGTCACCGCCTTCGTCCCGGCGGCCTGAAGAAAGTTTTGAAGAGATGAACACCCCCACGAACACCACGCGCAAGACTGCCGCTGAATTCGTCCTCGGCTTTGCCACGGGCTGGCCGGAGCAACAGCCCGACATCATGGTGCTGTCGCTGACGACTTCGAAAGGCATTCAGGACTTTGCCGTCAACAAGGAGCAGGCGCTCCTGATCGCGAAGACCATCAAGGAAACCGCGGGCAAGCTCGTTACGGCCAAGAAGAGCTGAACCGGCTGGCGCAGCAAAACGCCCCGGCTCCATGAAGCCGGGGCGCAATTTCGCCGTGCGCTCGAAGCTATTTCGACAGTGAGATATCGGCGCCGCGGAACACGCTGTCGGCGCGCATCGTCACCGTCTGTTTGTTGCCGACAGTGCGAAGCGCGATGTTGGCGTTGAAGCCGGCAGTGCTCGCCACGACTTGGAAATTGCCGCCGCCGCCGCGTCCCTGCAGCACGCCGGAAATGTTGCGGCTGGACTCGGTCCAGGTGCCGGCGACCTGACCGGCCTGGTCGATGACATTGGCCGCGAGAATGAACTTGTAGGCATCGCTGGCGCAGGTCAGTGTCATGGCCATGTTGACGCCTGCGACCTGATAGGACGCGCGACAGCGCAGGCGCTCGCGCGAGCCGTCATCCAGCGTCACAGTGCCGCCGCCGGACCAATTACCCGCCATGCCGGCGTACGGTCCTCCCGATTGCGCGTGGCCAGCCGCTGTCGATGCCGCAAAAAAAACGGCGGCTGCAAATGCAAGCCGCCGCGAATGCGCGAAGGTCTCAGCTAGTCGGCTGGCCTTATTGACGGGATGCTTCCCATCGACCGCTGCATGGTACGCCCGCTGATGCGCCATTCCACTTTCCCGATCCGGAGTTGCCACTGAGTTGACCGTTCGCATATGCACCATTGATCGAGACTCGCACAAGTCCCTCGCGGCCAATGGTCCCGGAAACGGCGGCACCCGGCGCAGAAACGCGGCCGTCGCTGATCGTCAGGATTGAGGAAGTCGAAGCTTCGCAATTGCCCGTCTTGGTGAGCACGGTGACATTCCACTGGCCGTCATAGGGATGTCCGGCGAAAGCGGGAGCAGCCGTGGCGAGGGTGAAGAGGGCGGCGGAAACGAGCGGGCGAATGCGGTTGCGGCGCATGATTCTAGGTCCTCAAATCTGGGGGTCGGGCGCTTATTCGGGAACAATGTGACGGAAGTTTGATGCGATGCAGCAACACCAAAAGTTCCTAACAGCGCAAACACTTATGGTTGATTTCGGTTCCCGGCGGGGAACGTAGAAGTGCGCGGGCATCCAGAGGGGCGGCGGATCAGGATACCGCCTCATTGTTCAATGCCTGGCGGGGTCGAGGGCCGGCGCGAGGGTCGCAAACTGCTCGTCCTGCGGCTTGGCCGGAAGCGACCCATTGGCCTTGGCGGAATCGATGACTTCCGCGAGAAGGCGGAGGCCAAGCGGCGCCAGCGCACGCTCCCACAATTCCCGCGCGGTCTCACCTTTCTTGACGAACACCCAGTCCTGCGCGGCGATCGCCCCGGCATCCATGCGATCGGCCAGATGATAGATCGTTCCGCCGGCAATCGGATCGCCTTACTTGATGGTCCACTCGATCGCCGCGATACCGCGATGACGCGGCAGCAGCGACGGGTGATAGCCGATGCCGCCGAGTTTTGATGCAGCCAGCGCATCCTTGCCGATGCGCGCATGGCTGTGGGCGGTGATGATCAGATCCGTCTTCGGTGCGATCTCGGAGGCGACCACGAGTTTGGGATTGGCCTGCACCACGACCTCAATGCCCACGGCTTTCGCGGCGGCGGCGAGCCGGTCCTCTGCATCATGAACGACTACTCGTGCGATCTCGACGCCGTGCTCGCGCAGCATATTGAAGGTCGTGACGCCGAAATGGCGTGAGCCGACGAGGGTAATCCGCATGGTGCTTTCCGTCCGGTTCAGTCGGAGATGTCGATAGCACGGCGGCCGCCTGTGTCTTACGGCGGGAGTAGCGGGATCGGGGTTATCAACAGGCCGGGTGAACGGGGTTCCGTGGGATGCCAGACGACTCTAACTGCACCCGGCAAGTGCTGGTCCTATCGGGCTTTCTCAGGCGTGGTCGCCAGCACCTTGTCGATCCGCCGGCCATCCATGTCGACGATCTCGAACCGCCAGTCGTCAATCTTGATCTTGTCGCCGACCTCGGGAATGGCGGCGAACTCCTGCAGCAGGAAGCCCGCAAAGGTCTGGTAAGGACGCGACACCGGCAATTCGACGCCAAGCAGGTCGGCGAATTCCAGCGCCGGCATCCAGCCGGAAATCAGGTAGGAGCCGTCATCGCGCTTCGTATAGGCAGGCTCCGCCGGGCCATGCTCGGTGTTGAACGTGCCTACGATGGCTTCGAGAATGTCGGCGCTGGTGACGACGCCCTGGAATAC
>DATEJC010000635.1:0-5435 GCA_035278345.1 Bradyrhizobium sp.
AGATGAGCCACGAGCTGCGCACGCCGCTTAACGCCATCCTCGGCTTCTCCGAGGTGATGAAGAGCGAGATCTTTGGTGCGCACGCGGTGCCGGTCTACAAGGAATATTCCGCCGACATTCATAATTCCGGCGTGCACCTGCTCAATCTCATCAACGAGATCCTCGATCTGTCGCGGATCGAGGCCGGTCGCTACGAGCTGAATGAAGAGGCCGTGGCGCTGGTGCATGTCGTCGCCGACTGCCACCATCTGCTGAAGCTGCGCGCCAGCAGCCGCGGCATCACCATTCACGAAGTGTTCGAGCACGGCATGCCCAGGATCTGGGGCGACGAGCGCGCCATCCGACAGGTCGTGCTCAACCTGCTCTCCAACTCGATCAAGTTCACCCCGCAGGGCGGTGAAATCTGGCTGAAGGTCGGCTGGACCGCGTCGGGCGGGCAGTATCTGAGCGTCAAGGACACCGGCAGCGGCATCGCCGAGGACGAGATCCCGGTCGTGCTGGCCTCGTTCGGCCAGGGCTCCAACTCGATCAAGTCGGCGGAGCAAGGCGCAGGCCTTGGGCTGCCGATCGCAAAGAGCCTGATCGACATGCATGGCGGTACCTTCACGCTGAAATCGAAAGTGCGCATCGGCACCGAGGTGATCATCACCTTCCCGCCGGAGCGCGTGATGTCGGCGCTCGGGCCGATGAGCGAGGAAGCTCCACCGTTGCAGCCGGAGAATGCCAATGTCACCGACGAAAAACGCCGCCCGCGCCACCAACCCATCATGAGCGCGGGCACAGGGTTGTAGCACCCTGCGCTTGCGCAAGCGCCCGATTCCCCGTCACTATCCATGAATGAGCCAAGAAACGCCGTGTACCGCAGTTTGTCAGATCGACCCCAGAACCAATCTCTGCTTCGGATGCGGACGCACGCTGCCGGAGATCGCGCGCTGGTCGGGCATGGACAGCGCCGAACGGCGCGCCATCATGGCGCAGTTGCCCGCGCGCATGGCGGAGGCGGGCTTGTCGCCGGTCGAGCCGGACAAGCGGACAGAGGCGCGCTGATCCCAGCGGGAGCGGCAGCATGATCCGCATCCTGCTCATCCTCGTCATACTCGCAGCCACCGCGGGCGCCGTGGTGGCCTATGGCGACCCTGACCAGCTCTCGCGCGCCGGCAACAGCATCTCGCATATGTTGCGGCAGAAGAGCCTGTCCGCACCGCCTCCGGTGCAGATCGCGCGCGGCCAGGGCGGCGAATTCGCGCTCAAGGCCAAAATCAATGGTGTGACGGCGCCGATGGTGATCGACACCGGCGCGACCTCGGTCGTGCTGACCTGGGAGACGGCGAAGGCGATTGGCGTGCCGGTCGAGATGCTGGAGTACAATGTCGACCTGGAAACTGCCGGCGGTCACGCCAAGGCGGCGCGGCTGACGCTGGATCGCCTTTCGGTCGGCAAGCTCACCGAAAAGTCCGTGCCGGCGCTGGTGGTGCCGCGCGGGCACATGAGAACGAACCTGCTCGGCATGAGCTTTCTCGACCGTCTGGAAAGCTGGGGCGTGCGCTCCGACAAGCTGTCGCTGCACGGCTATCCCGAACACTCAAGCCGCAAGTGAAGCGGCTTCGCGCAGCGCGTCAACACCCCGCCTCGTGGCGGATGGGCTGCCGGCGGGACTCAATCAGCGTCCGCGACGAGCGCGTGAGTCGGATGACGTGCGTCCCCGCGCCGGTTTTGTGGGCGCACGTACATGATAACGGCCTGCGGACGCTCTGACTTGACCCTCAGCGCAGCGACGAGCGCGTCCTCCGCGTCCGTGACAATATGGTCCGCCCTCCCCTCCAACTTGAAGCCAACCGTAAACTGCATCACAACCCTCCGGGTCTTGCACGCTACAGCGTCCCCGCGAATTTTTTTCCGGCAGGGATAGTTCCTGCCCCCTGCTTCTTTCCCGTCGCGTCGAACTGCTTGAGATAAGCGACGACATCGTCAATTTGCTTGGGATCTTTCAAACCCGGAAAAGTCATCTTGGTACCGGGTATCTTGGCTTTCGGATCCTTGATGTATTCACGGAACGTTGCTTCATCCCAGGTAATGCCGGAATTCTTGTTCGCCGCGGAATAGCTGAAGCCTGCGATCGTCCCGGCCTTCCGCCCAAACAGTCCGTTGAGTACCGGGCCGACGGCGTTCTTTGCATTCTCCCCAATCTGGTGACACGCCCTGCACTGAGCGAAAATCTTCTCGCCCGAAGCCGCGTCCTGCGCGTATCCGGGGGCAATCGCGAAAAATCCGATCCCCAACAGAACAACGAGACCGCGCATTGAGGATCCTCCTTCTGCATGAGGCTACGGGTCGCTACGTCGCTGCCGCAAAGAATATGACCCGAAGGAGATGCGTGTAGTCGGATTCGAGCACCATGATCGCCACAAACACGAGCACCAGCACGGGCGGCAGCAGGATGGCATAGGCCAGGGCCAACCGCTCCCAAGCCATGTGCATGAAAACGGCGACGATCAGGCCGGCCTTCAGCACCATGAACAGCAGGATCAGCGACGCTCTGAGATAGCCATGGATGCCAAAGTAATCGACGAGATAGGAGCACGTGCTGAGCACGAACAACCATCCCCAGACCACGAGATAGAGCTTGATTGGGTGCTGCTGCCCCTTTGCCTGCGCTGCTCCAGCGGCGTGCGCGTCAGGAGCATGAATATGCAGGGAAGGTTGTCGTTCGATCTGTACCGCTACGTTTGTCATGCGTCGCCTCACCAAAGGTAGAAAAAGGCAAAGATGAACACCCACACAAGATCGACGAAGTGCCAGTACAGGCCCATGATCTCGACGATCTCGTAGTAGCCCTTGCGGCTCGTGAAGAAGCCGCGCCTTTCGACGTCGAAGTCTCCGCGCAAGACCTTTCGCGCAATCGCAATCAGGAAGATCACACCGATTGTCACGTGGGTGCCGTGGAAGCCGGTGATCATGAAAAAGCTTGCACCGAACTGCGGCGCGCCCCACGGGTTTTCCCAGGGCCGGACGCCCTCCATGATCAGCTTGGTCCATTCGAAGGCCTGCATCCCGACAAACGTTGCGCCGAATGCGGCCGTGGCCAGCATCAGGGCCGCCGTTTTGACGCGATCCCGGCGATAACCGAAATTGACGGCCATCGCCATCGTCCCGCTGCTGCTGATCAGAATGAATGTCATGATCGCAATCAGGATCAGCGGGATATGCCGACCGCCGATGTTGAGGGCAAAGACTTCGCTGGGATTGGGCCAAGGCACGGTCGTCGACATTCGCGCCGTCATGTACGACAGCAGGAAGCAGCTGAAGATGAAGGTGTCGCTGAGGAGGAAGATCCACATCATGGCCTTCCCCCAGGAGACATTCTTGAAAGCGCGCTGGTCCGACGACCAGTCGGCGGCGATGCCGCGCAATCCTGCGATCAGCTGAGGTGATTGTTTGGGGGGCGCCAGCGTGGTCTCTGCCATCGGCTCCTCCTTACGTGAGCAACTGGCGACACATGGTGACGAAATTGTCTGTCCAGCCGGTCAGCAGACCGAGCAGGACCAACCAGACCAGCAACAGGAAATGCCAATAGATGGCGCAGAGTTCCACGCTCAAGCGCAATTGGATCAGCGTGGCGCCGCGCCAAACCTTGGTCATGGTCCTGCCGAGGGCGACAAGACCGCCGATCAGATGCAGCCCGTGTGTCGCAGTGATCAAATAGAAGAAGGCATTGGCGGGGTTGGACGCCAGGAAATACCCCGACACGTTCAGCTGTTGCCACAACAGCAATTGCCCGATCAGGAATATAACAGCGGATGCTCCACCCACGAGCAAGCCGGCAATCACGCTCTCCACGTCGTTACGGCGCGCGGCCATGTACGCCCAGTGCAGCGCGATGCTGCTAATGACCAGGACGCCCGTGTTGAACCACAGCAGCCTCGGCACCGGCAGCGACCGCCAGTCCGCTATGTTGATGCGCATGGAGTAAGCGCTGATGAGGAGTGCGAACAAGGAGCCGGCCACGGCGAGAAATACGCCCAATCCGACCTTTGCAGCAGGCAGGAACGAAGCATTCTCCTCGCGAAGATCGGCGGCCAGTCCTTCCTCCAGCCAGGGTTTGCTTGCCAGCCGTTGCTGCGAGAGCCACCATCCCGCAATTGCCGCAAGGCCAGCCATGTACAGCACGATGGCGCTCACGGATGGGCTCCCTGCGCCAGCAATCCGGCCGGCGGTTCGTTTTGCGGAGTGAAATCCCTCTTCGCGCCGGGGACGCTGTAATCGTAGGCCCAGCGATAGACGACAGGCAGCTCCTTGCCCCAATTGCCATGCCCCGGCGGGGTCTCCGGCGTCTGCCATTCCAGCGACGTGGCTCCCCAGGGGTTGCCGCCGGCCTCTTTTCCTTTGGTCAGGCTCCAGATCAGATTGAACAGGAACACAAGCTGCGCGAAGCCAACGATCAAGGCTGCCACGCTCATGAACGCATTGAGGTCATGGGCGGATGCCGGGATGAAGGCCGTCTCCCCGATGTCATGGTACCGGCGGGGCACCCCCAGCAGGCCCAGATAGTGCATAGGAAAGAAGATCGCATAGGCGCCAAGGAACGTGACCCAGAAGTGCAATCGTCCGAGCACCTCATTGAGCATTCGTCCGGTGACTTTCGGATACCAATGATAGATCCCGCCGAACACAGCCATGATCGGCGCAATGCCCATCACCATGTGGAAGTGGGCGACGACGAACATCGTATCGGACAACGGAACATCCACGACCACGTTACCGAGAAACAGGCCTGTCAGGCCGCCGTTTACGAACGTGATGATGAATGCGAGGGCGTACAGCATCGGAACGGTGAGATGAATGTCGCCGCGCCACAAGGTGAGCACCCAGTTGTAGACCTTGATTGCGGTGGGGATCGCGATGATGAGCGTCGTGGTGGCGAAGAAGAATCCGAAATACGGGTTCATGCCGCTGACATACATGTGGTGCGCCCACACGACGAAACTGAGGGCGCCGATGGCCACAATGGCCCAGACCATCATGCGATAGCCGAAGATGTTCTTCCGCGCGTGCACGCTGATCAGGTCGGAAATGATGCCGAAAGCCGGCAAGGCGACGATGTAGACTTCAGGATGGCCGAAGAACCAGAATAGGTGCTGGAACAGGATCGGGCTGCCACCGCCGTACTTCGTCAGCTGGCCCATTTCGACGAGCGCGGGCATGAAGAAGCTTGTTCCCAGCAAACGGTCGAGCAGCAGCATCACCGAGGCGACGAACAGTGCCGGGAAAGCCAGCAGCGCCATGATGGTGGCAGTGAAAATGCCCCACACCGTCAAGGGCAGGCGCATCAACGTCATGCCGCGGGTGCGCGCCTGCAGCACCGTCACCACGTAATTCAGGCCACCCATCGTGAATCCGATGATGAACAGGATCAGGGAGGCCAGCATGAGAACGAT
>DATEJC010000636.1:0-3812 GCA_035278345.1 Bradyrhizobium sp.
AGCAGGATGAACAAACGTCGCATGGGATTTCCTCTCCGAATGACTGCTTTGCAAAGTCGTTCGGATGAAGGTTGGTTCCGCCTACAAAAACATCTCCACGAAATCGACCGTCGAGCGCGCGCCGATGTGTTCGAAATTCGCGTCGAGCCAGGTCTTCGCGCTCTCGCGCCCGGCATCGCGCAGCTGGCATAGCAGCCCCCATTCGGGATGAAACTGTGTTGCCGTGCCGAGCTGCGCCATCAGCAGGTCGTTGCCGATCCAGTGCATGAACATGCGCCGGTGCTTTTCACTGTTGAGTTCGCCGGCGTCAATCAGCTTTGTGGCAAAGGCGATCGCGCGCATCTCGCGCATCAGGGACGAGTTGAAGCTGATCTCGGTGATCCGGTGCAGCACGTCGGCCGCGCTTGCCGGCAATTCGTCGCGCCGGATCGCGGTGACCTGCGCGATGATGACGTCGCGCGTGCCGGCGCGATAGATCAGGGGATAGATCGCGGGATTGCCTAGATAGCCGCCGTCCCAGTAATGCTCGCCGTCGATCTCGACCGCCTGGAAATACGGCGGCAGGCAGGCCGACGCCAGCACGGCATCAGCCGACAGCTGCGGCGTCTGAAACACCTTCAGCTTTCCGGAACGCACATTGGTGGCGTTGAGGAAGAGCTGCGGCGCATCGGGCGCCTGATTGAGCCGCTCGAAATCGATAACGCGCTCGAGCAGTGCGCGCAGCGGGTTGAAATGGAAGGGATTGAGCAGGCTCGGCGGCAGCGTATGAGTCAGCGTATGGATCGCGGCATGCACGGGATGGTATTCCGGCGGCAGCTTCAATGCCTGGATCAATTGATTCCACGGCGAGAAGAAATCGAACGCCGCGTCCATCTGCGAGACCTGGCGCCAGAACTCATGAAGCGCCGCGCGCGCCGCCTCCGGCCCGCCGTTGACCATGCCGGACGCATACGCCACCGCGTTCATCGCCCCCGCGCTGGTCGCACTGATCGCCTCGATTTCGAGGCGTCCATCCTCCAACACGTGGTCGATCACGCCCCAGACAAACGCGCCATGCGCGCCGCCACCCTGCAGCGCCAGGCCCACCTTCTTCACCGGCTCACCACCCACGACCCGTCCCCGACAAACGCCACCCAAACGCCCGGCCCGGGCGTTTGCCCGAACCAGCAGGCATATTTCCGCGTTTTTGGCGGGGCGCTGTCCAGCCCTTTTTTGGTCGTGGTGGGGCGTGATCTGTCCAGGCCAAGCAATTCGCCGGTGATAACCACCATAGAGCGGGGAAGGATCTACTCCGCCGGCTCCTCGCCGGGGTTCGCATGCCCGCGTGCTGCCAGCAGGCCGAGCGCGACGCCGCCGATGGCGAGGATCGGTACCAGCCGCTTGATGCCGACGGCGCGGACGAGCTGGATGCCGATGGCCACCATCGCGGGATCGGCGAGCAGCGTATGCGCTGTGGATTTCGCCTCCTGCTCGGCCTTCAACTTGATCTGATGCTTGCGCAGCATGTAGCTGCCGGCCGCCAGCAGCGCGACGACGAGGAAAACCGCAGCGCCCGCAAGGCAGGCTTCGATCGGCCCATACTTCTCCAGCGCGAACATGAAGGCGGCGGCGCACAGGAACGCGGTCGTGACGAACAGCGCAAATGCCGCCGCCGCCGCGAGCGACGTCAGGTGCACCACATTGCCGGTCGATTCCTTCAAATCATCGATGATGCGCATTCGCACGCCTCGTCTTGTAGAGCACGTCAACGAAATGCATGGCGGCCCACCAGCGCCGCCAGCCGCGCCAGATTCCTGTCTTGCTCGGGCCCGACATGGCAGGCCTCAGCGGCGCCAGGTGACGCCGATCAGGAAACCGAGCCCGACCGCAATGCCAACCGCCGCCAGCGGCCGCTCCGCGATCGCATCCTCCAGCGTCTCCTCGATCGTGCTCGCGGCGTCCTGCGCGGCATCCATCATTGCATTGCCGCGTTCGGAGAGATCGCCGACCGCCTCTCCCGCGCTTGCTCGAGCCTGGTTGTAGCCGTGACGCGCCCGCTTCTTCGCGATGTTGGTGAAGGTATTGAGCGCGTCCGTGACCTGGCCCGTCAGCGCAGAGATGTCGTTCTTGACGGCAGTGACGTCCTTTTCCAGACGTTCGACAGTGGCATTGTCCAGCATGTTGCTATTCCCGAATTGGCAAATCGATTGCTGTTTGGAAAACGCCGGCTGGGGCGGGAAGTTCCTCATCCGCAACCGCATCAATCCTCGGGAAATTGCGGCGTTTCGTCCGGCACAAGATGTTCTTTCAGGATCAGCGCGACGATAAGCAGCGGCGAGGACAAAAAACCGCCCATGGGCCCCCACAGCCAGGTCCAGAACGCAAGCGCCAGCAGCACGGCGAGCGCGTTGAGTGCGAGTTTCCGCCCAATGATGGTTGGCGTGATGAAGTGGCCCTCGAGAAAGGCGAGGACGCCGAACAGCAGCGGCGCCATCATCGCGCCGGCCAGCGTCGGGAAGGCGACGATGCCGACCGCGACCAGCACCGCGAAGGTGGCAACCGGGCCGATGATCGGAATGTAGTTCAGCGTCGCGGCCAGCGCGCCGAGGCCTGCGGGATTGGGCATGCCGGTCACCGCGCAGATGACGCCGGTGGCGATGCCGACGCCGGCGTTGATCATGGTGACCGTCAGCAGATAGCTGCCGAGATGATCCTCGATCTCGTTGAGGATGCGCAGGGTGCGCAGCCGCGACACGCGATCGCCGAAGGTCAGGATCAGCGCGCGGCGCAGGTCCTTCCAGCTCGCGATAAACAGGATCAGCGTGACGATGAATAGCAGGAACTCGGTGAAGGTCGGCGAGAGGAATTCCAGCGTCGGCTGCACCCACTCGAATTTCGGCAACTGCAGGCTGGCGAGCGCATCGGAGCCACCGAGCATGGTCTGCAGCTCATGCCATAGCGCCAGCGGCCGGTCGAAAATATGCAGCTTGTCCTTGAGCCGCGCCGCAAGCTCCGGCAGCCGTGAGCTCCACTCGATCGCGGGCGCTGCGATCAGGCCGAGGATGAACGTGCCGAGCGCGGTGACGGCGACCACGATCAGCACGGCGCCGATGCTGCGGGGAACGCGGTATCGCTCCAGAAAGCTCGCCGCCGGCGACAGCATCGTGCCGACCACGAAGGCCATGATGACCGGCAGGAAGAAAGCCTTCGCAAAATAGAGCACCGCGGTGATGGCGATGACGAGCAGCCCGACCAGCGCGATGGCCACCACCTCCTGGCGGCGGATCAGCGGCGGCAGCTCGTCGGCGCTGTCCGGCATCGGCGTGCCGGCGGCCCGCTGCGGCTCCGGCGTGGGGTCACTTTTGGCCTCGCGTTGAGAATCGTGCTTCGACGCGCGATGCGGCTCGGGCTTTGCTGCGCGATGCACGTCGCGTTTGGCCTCGCGATCGCTTTCCTTGGGATGCTGGCGGTCGCCGGGAAGGGCACGCACAAAGATTCTCCCCTGCGCAATTGCGCAGTTTTCCGTCGCGCTCGCGCGCCCTGTCCATGGATGCTGTAATGCCATAACGCCCGGCGGGGGTTCGGGTTCCATCTCGCCGTCGTGAACGGCAGGCGCTTGACGTGCCGCCCTTGTGTTCAGCCCGCAGCGGAACCGCAACAGCCCGCGCGGCGTTTGTCGGGGCAGAGCATCGCAAGATGCGCATCCCAACGGGGCATCCCATGACACAGTCAGTCGTTTCCCGCCGCCAGTCCTGGTGCCGCGCGGGCCTGCTCGCGGCGCTGGTCGCGCCGATCGTCGTCTCCACCGCCGGTGCACAGACGCTCGGCTATGC
>DATEJC010000637.1:0-5164 GCA_035278345.1 Bradyrhizobium sp.
GGCGCGTTCGGCGATCTCGTCGTGGCTGCGCTTGCGCTTGCCGCTGATGATACCGTTGAAGAGAGAGGTCATTGTCGCTTTCCGATCTGGTGTCGGGTTTCAAAGAGACCCTCATGGTGAGGAGCCTGCGGAGCAGGCGTCTCGAACCATGAGGCCACAGACGGGCCTTCATCCTTCGAGACGCGGCTACGCCGCTCCTCAGGATGAGGGTTACCCCGCCTCCGCAAACCTCGGCGCACGCTTCTCTATGTTGGCGCGGACGGCCTCAGTCTGGTTGGGGCTGCCGATCAGTTTTTGCTGCTCGACCGACTCCGCAAGCAGCGCCGGGCCGGGATCGACGGAGAGATTGCTCATCATGCGCTTGGCCGCGCGAATGGCATGGGGGTTCTTGCCGGCGATCTCGCGCGCCATTTCCATGGCGGCGGCGCGCGAATCGTCCACGATGCGGGTAGCGAGGCCGTAAGCGACCGCCTCTTGTGCGGAGAAGATGCGGCCGGTGTAGGTGAGCTCGCGCAAAATATCGTCGCGGACGAGGCTGGCCAGGATCGGCGTGCCCGCCATGTCGGGCACGAGGCCCCATTTGATCTCCATGATCGACATGCGCGCATCCGGCGCCATCAGGCGGATGTCGGCGCCAAGTGCGAGCTGGAAGCCGCCGCCGAAGGCAACGCCGGTGATCGCAGCAATGACCGGCACCGGCAATTGTCGCCAGCCCCAGACCGCCTGCTGCGGGAAATTGGCCTGGCCGTGGGTGCGCTTGGTGAGGTCGCGGCTTTCGCCGCCGGCTACTCCATTACCGCCCTTGTCCTTCATGGCGGCGAAGCGGCCCATGTCGAGGCCGGCGCAGAAGGCGCGCCCCTCGCCGGACAATACTACCACCCGAACGGATTTTTCTTTTGAAAGCCGGTCGGTAGTGGCCACCAGCGCCTCGAACATGGCCTGATCCAGCGCATTCATCTTGTCCGCGCGCACCAGCCGGACGTCGGCGATACCGTCAGCGATCGATATCGAGACGCGATCTTCCATGAGCTAATCTCCTCGCCTGAATTTCTTGTTGCGGCTTTACACAAAGGCCGTCATTCGGGTTTAGTCAATCGACCAATTAACAACAAATCGATCGGGTGGAAACGATGTTCAACGATCAGCTTCTCGCCGGGCGTCGCATCCTCGTGACCGGCGGCGGAACCGGCCTCGGCAAGGCCATGGCCGCCAAATTCCTGCAACTGGGCGCCGAGGTGCATATCTGCGGCCGCCGCAAGATCGTCTGCGATGAGACCGCCACCGAGCTGATGGATCTGCACGGCGGGCGCGTGATCAGCCACGGCGTCGACATCAGGAATGCAATGGCGGTCGACGAGATGATCGAACAGATCTGGACCAGCGGCCCCCTCACCGATCTCATCAACAACGCCGCCGGCAATTTCGTCTCGCGCACGCAGGACCTGTCGTCGCGCGGCTTCGATGCGGTGGCCAATATCGTGATGCACGGCACCTTCTATGTGACGCATGCGGTGGGCCGGCGCTGGATCGCAGGCAAGCAGCCCGGCAATATCGTCTCCATCACCGTGACCTGGGTGCGCAATGGCAGCCCGTTCGTGGTGCCGTCGGCGATGAGCAAATCCGCTATCCACGCCATGACGATGTCGCTGGCCGCGGAATGGGGCCGCTATGGCATCCGCCTCAACACCATCGCGCCCGGCGAAATTCCTACCGAGGGCATGAGCAAGCGCCTCAATCCCAATGAGCAGCCCGGCGCGCGCACCATCGCGCGCAACCCGATGGGCCGCGTCGGCAAGATGGAGGAGCTGCAGAACCTCGCCGTGTTCCTGATCTCCGGCGGCTGCGACTGGATCAACGGCGAGACCATCGCGATGGACGGCGCGCAGGCGCTCGCCACCGGCGGCAATTTCTACGAGATGCGTGAGTGGTCCGATGCCGACTGGCAGCGCGCCCGCGACGCGATCAGCGCGCAGAACGAAAAGGACCGCGCGTCACGGGGGTAAGCCTCGCTCCACAGACAAAGAGCCACAACAGCGGCAAGGAAGCATCGATGCACAAGACCTGGCTTTTGCGAATCTCCGTGGTTGCAGCCGCAATCGGCGCAGCCGTAACCCCTGCGTCGGCGCAGAAAACGCTCAGGGTTGTGCAGCATTCGGACATCAAGGTCATCGATCCGATCTGGAGCGCCGCCTACATCGTCCGCAACCACGGCTATTTGATCTACGACACGCTGTTCGCCCTCGACGCCAAGCTGCAGCCGCAGCCGCAGATGGCTGAATCCCTGACCATGAGCGACGATGGCTTGACGGCCACGATCAAGCTGCGCGACGGGCTGAACTGGCATGATGGAAAGCCGGTAACCGCGGACGACTGCGTTGCCTCGCTCAAACGCTGGTCCGCGCGTGACAGCATGGCGCAGAAACTCAACGAGTTCATCGCCGAATACAGGATCGTCGACGCCAGGACGTTTCAGATTGTGCTGAAGGAGAAATACGGAGCGCTGCTCGAGACCCTTGCCAAGCAAAGCGGCGTTGCGCCCTTCATCATGCCCAAGCGCGTGGCGGAGACCGATCCTTTCAAGCAGATATCCGACACGATCGGGTCCGGCCCGTTCATGTTCAAGGCCGACGAATGGAAACCCGGCGACAGGGCGGTCTATGTCAAGAACCCGGCTTACAAGCCGCGCGCCGAACCGGCCTCGGGACTGGCCGGCGGCAAGGTGGCGCTGGTCGACCGCATTGAAATGCTCTGGATCCCCGATGCGCAGACGCAGGTCAACGCCCTCAAGCAGGGCGAGATCGACATGATCGAAAGCGTCCCGCACGACCTGCTTCCGGCCATCGAGAAGGATCCCAACATCCGCATCGTCAAGTCGATCGGCTCCCTGCAATACACGTTCCGGCCCAACTGGAAGATCAAGCCGTTCGACAATGCCAGGATCCGGCAGGCCGCCATGATCGCGCTCGAGCAGAGCGACTTCCTGCAGGCGGCGATCGGCGATTCCCGCTTCTACGCCACCTGCAAGGCGCTCTTCACCTGCAAGACGCCGCTGGCGAGCGAAGCGGGCATGGGTGACATGCTCAACGGCAATTCGGCGAAGGCAGCTGATATGCTGAAGGAAGCCGGCTACGACGGCACGCCCGTGGTCATCCTGCGTCCGACCGACCTTGCCGTGCTCTCCAATCTCGCGCCGGTCGCCAAGGCCCAGCTCGAACGCGCCGGGTTCAAGGTGGATGTGCAATCGATGGATTGGCAGACCGTGCTCAGTCGCGTGCCCAAGACCGGTCCAACCTCGGAGGGCGGCTGGAACGTGTTGCTGACGGCGTGGGCCCAGGTCGACATTCTCAACCCGATCATGATGCCGTACCTTGCGGCCAATTGCGACAAGGCGCGGCCGGGCTGGCCGTGCGACGCCGAAATGGAGAAGCTGCGCGACGACTATGCCAGGGCCACCACGCCGCAGGATCGCCTGCGACTGGCCGAGGCGGCCCAGGTGTTGAACACCAAGATCGTAACCCAGATCCCGCTCGGAGAATTCTGGAACGTGACCGCCGTCGGCAAGAACGTCGCCTTCGAAGCGAGTTCGATGGTGACCGTCTATTGGGGGATCGACAAGCGCTAGGTTGCTGCGACAAAAAACAGACGGGAGAAACATGTCCGCCACGACAGTTCCGGCAAACCTTGCCGACATGGTGCGTATGCAGGCGAAGAACCGCGGCAATGCGATCGCCTGCGAATTCGAGGGACGGCTGACCAGCTTCGCCGAGTTCGACGTCAAGACCAACCGCGTCGCCAATGCGCTGATCGCCCTCGGGCTGAAAAAGGGCGACCGCATCGCCTATCTCGGCAAGAACAGCGACATCTATTTCGAGCTGTTGATGGGCGCAATGAAGGCCGGCGTGGTGATGGCGCCGGTAAACTGGCGCCTTGCCGGGCCGGAAGTGGCCTTCATCGTCGGGGATTGCAGGGCGCCGGCGTTGTTCGTGGGGCCGGAATTCATCACCCAGGTTCGCAACCTCAAGGCGGACTTGCCGACTGTAAAGCACATCATCACCACCGAAGGCGGCGCAGCGGAGTGGCAGGATTTTACGGCCTGGCGCGACGCGCAGAGCGGCGACGATCCCAGGGTGAAGATCGAGCCAAAGGACGTCGCGATCCAGCTCTATACGTCGGGCACGACCGGCAAGCCAAAAGGCGCGATGCTGTCGCACGGCAACATGCTGAATCTGGTGCAAACCGGCAACGAGGCGGAAAAGCCGGATTGGAACAAGTGGACGACCGACGACGTATCGCTGGTAGCGATGCCGATCTTCCATATCGGTGGGTCCGGCTGGGGCATCGTCGGGCTCTATCACGGCGCCAAGGGCGTGATCGCGCGCGAATTCGATCCCACCAAGGTGCTGGACTTCTTCGAGCAGTTCGGCATCACCAAGCTGTTCATGGTGCCAGCAGCGATGCAGTTCGTGGTGCGGCAGCCGCGCGCACGCAACATGGATTTCTCGCGGCTGAAATACATGCTCTACGGCGCCTCGCCGATTCCGGCAGCGCTGCTGAAGGAATGCATCGACGTCTTCAAATGCGGCTTCGTGCAGCTCTACGGCATGACCGAGACCTGCGGCACGATCGTCGCGCTGCCGCCCGAGGACCATATCGAGGGACTGGAGCGGATGCGCTCGGCGGGCAAGGCCCTGCCCGGCGTCGAGCTCGCAATCCTCGATGCCGACGGCAAGGAGCTTCCGCCTGGCGAAGTCGGCGAGATCGCCACACGCTCCGGCTCCAACATGGTCGGCTACTGGAATCTGCCAGAGGCGACCGCGAAGACGCTCGGGTCCGACGGCTGGCTGCGCACCGGCGATGCCGGCTACATGGACAAGGATGGCTACCTCTACATCCACGACCGCATCAAGGACATGATCATCTCCGGCGGCGAGAACATCTATCCAGCCGAAGTCGAGAGTGCGCTGTGCGACCATCCCGACGTGGCGGAGGCCGCCGTGATCGGCATCCCCGACGACAAATGGGGCGAAGCCGTCAAGGCAATCGTGGTGATGAAGCCGGGAAAAAGCGCCACCGCCACCGACATCATCAATTTCGCCCGCACGCGGATCGCCGGCTTCAAGACGCCGAAGTCGGTGGATTTCCTGGAGGCGCTGCCGCGCAATCC
>DATEJC010000638.1:0-5875 GCA_035278345.1 Bradyrhizobium sp.
CCCGGCGAGCCCGCCAAGCCGGCCGAGCCACCGCCGCCTTCCGCCTGCCGGCTGGCGCTGACGGAAGAGATCGCGATCGCCCCCTCCATTCCCGACATCAAGGGCCCCGGCGGCTGCGGCGGCGAGGATCTGGTGCGGCTGGAGGCGGTCGTGCTGCCGGACAAGCGCAAGGTCGCGGTGAAGCCCGCGGCAATCCTCCGCTGCAAGATGGCGACCGCGATTGCCGACTGGATACGTACTGATGTCGTGCAGATCGCGACAAAACTCGGCAGCCAGGTCAGCGATCTCGACAATTTCGATTCCTTCGAGTGCCGCGGCCGCAACCGCGTCGCCGGCGCCCAGCTCTCCGAGCACGGGAAGGCGAATGCGCTCGACGTGCGCGCCATCAAGCTTGCCAACGGCAAGTCGATCCATCTCACCGACCGCACCGTCGCGCGCGAGGTGCGCGAAAGCGTGCTGCATTCGGTGTGCGCGCGCTTCTCGACCGTGCTGGGGCCGGGATCGGACTGGTACCACGAGGACCATATCCATCTCGACGTCGCCGAGCGGCGCAGCAATTACCGGATCTGCCAGTGGAACGTCTGGGACCCGCTGCCGCAGGTCGCGCCGCTCTTGCCGGCGGAGCGCCCGGCCGAAGCGCCGCCGCGCGAGGTCGCTGCGAAATCCGACGCGCCGAGGAAGCCGGAGGCCGCAAAGTCGGATCAGGAAGAGCCCGAGGCGGAGGAGAAGCCGGCCCCCGCAAAACCGAAGCCAACAAAAAAGCGCCGGTAAAAACCGACGCTTTTCAATTCCGCTTGGTCCGAAAGCTTATTGCACCATCGGATTGCCGCCGCCCTGCAGCGCCATCTGCGAATTGAACGGCGAGTCGCCGTGCTTCGGCTCAAGCACCACCACGACGGTGCCGATGGCGGCGCGGTCGTAGAGGTCGATGACGTCCTCATTGGTCATGCGGATGCAGCCGGAGGAGATCGAGGCACCGATATATTCGGGCTGGTTGGTGCCGTGGATGCGGAACAGCGTGTCCTTGCCGCCGGAGTAGAGATACATCGCGCGCGAGCCCATCGGATTATCGGGGCCCGGAGGGACATAGGTCGGCACGCCCAGGCGCGAGATTTCGCCCTTGGTCGGATGCCAGGCCGGCCACTCGGTCTTGCTGCCGATCTTGGCGATGCCCGACCAGGCCATGGCCTCCTCGCCGACGGTGATGCCGTAGCGGATCGCCTTGCCGTCCTTCAGCACGTAATAGAGGTAGTGGTTGTCGGAATCGACCACGATGGAGCCGGGAGCTTCGCGGCGGTGGTAGTCGACGATGGCACGGCGGAAGGGTTCGGCGACCGCCACCTTGGCGTAGGTCGTCTTCGCCAGCATTTCCTTGTCGCGCGGTTTGAAATTGGCGGTGTTGGTCGCCTCCCAGGTCGTGGCCTGCATACAGCCCGACAGCATCAAGCCGACGGCCAGGATTCCCAATTTTGCCTTCAGCGACATTGGCTCACTTCCAGTTGAAGCTCGCGCCGGGACACACCATTTCTGCCCCGGAACTGCGACGATTCCGCGCAGGCATTATGGTCGAAGCCGACCGCAATTCCAGCCTTTAGATGGCCAGCGGCCGCATCAAGCCGACCGGTTGTGGCATTTCTGCCGCCGGTTCCCCGGCTCGCCGGACAAGAAAAAAGCGCCGGCGAAACCGGCGCTTTTCAAATCCATCATTGCCTGAAGGTTTACTGCACCGTCGGCGTGCCGCCGCCGCCCTGCAGGGCCATCTTGGAATTGTAGGGCGAGTCGCCGTGCTTGGGTTCAAGCACGACCACCAGAGTGCCCGTCTTCACCCGGCTGTAGAGATCGATGACATCCTCGTTGGTCATGCGGATGCAGCCCGAGGAGATCGAAGCGCCGATATATTCCGGCTGGTTGGTGCCGTGGATGCGGAACAGGGTGTCGCGGCCGCCCTGATACAGGTAGAGCGCGCGGGCGCCGAGCGGGTTGTCGACACCGCCGGGCACCGACGCCGGCAGGCCTTCGATACGCTTGTGGATGTCGGCCGTCGGCGTCCACTTCGGCCATTCCGCCATGTTGCCTACCTTGGCGATACCGGAGAACGCGAGCGCTTCCTCGCCGACGGTGATGCCGTAACGGATCGCCTTGCCGCCGTCCTGCACCAGGTAAAGGTAGTGATTATCGGAATCGACAACGATCGAGCCGGGCATTTCCTTGCGGTGATAGTCGACGATGGCGCGGCGGAACGGCTCGGCCACCGCCGTCTTCTCGTACCGCGCCTTGGCAAGTTGCGCCTTGTCGGCGGGCTTCAGCGATGCTTCCGGAGCCGGCTGATAGGTTGTGGCCTGCATACAGCCCGACAGCATCAGGCCGGCAACCAGGATTCCCAACTTCGCCTTCAATGACGACATGTCTATTCCAATCGAAATGCTTTGCATGCGCGCTCAAGCAATGCGCCGCAAACGCCCGAAATTCATTGGGCGCATTATCCCCGAAACCCTTCACAATTCCAGAACTTAGCCACTTATCCCGTGTCGTTCGCGGCCAGCTGTGTCCTTTCTGCCGCAAGTCTGGGTCAATCCGGCCCGGTTGTTGGGCAAATCGGTCACATAGGCCGCCTCAATGCCATGGAGGCGCCACCTGGATGCCACAAAGCTTGAGGGTCGGTTAAGCCGGCAGTCATGAAGCGCTTGCCAGAATCGGGCTAAGCCGGTGTGGTCTTGGTAATCGGTTCCGGAGTTGTGGATGTTCTCGGTCTTCGTACCTTCCGACTTTTCGCTAAAAAAAGCCGTCGCCGTCGATCTCGCAGCGCTGCCGGAAAACGCGGTCTGGATCGACCTCATCAAGCCGACCTCTGAAGAGGACAAGGCGGTGGAGCGGCTGGCCGGGATCGCCGTGCCGACCCGCGACGAGATGCAGGAAATCGAGATTTCCAGCCGCCTCTATATCGAGAACGGCGCCCGCTACATGACGGCGACCTTGATGTGCCACTCCGACACCGACATGCCCCGCACCACGGCCGTCACCTTCATCCTGGCCGGCCACCGCTTGGTCACGGTGCGCTACGACGCCCCAAAGCCGTTCGCGCTGGTCGAGAACAAGCTGGCGCGCTCCTGCTCGCCGTCGATATCGGGCGAGATGGTGCTGATGGAGCTGCTCGATGCCGTGATCGACCGCTGCGCCGACATCCTCGAGCGCTGCGGCGCCGAGATCGACCAGGTCAGCCACGAAATCTTCGAGCCGGAGGCCGAACGCCACGGCCACGCCAAGCAGTATTCGCAGATCCTGATCGAGATCGGCCGCAAGGGCGACCTGACCTCGAAGGTCCGCGAGAGTCTGGTCTCGATCGGCCGTGTCGTCGCCTTCATGTCCGCGGTCATGGAAGGCGTCAAATGGTCAAAGGATATGCGCGAGCAGCTCAAGACCATGCAGCGCGACGTCTCCTCTCTGACTGACCACGCCTCCTATCTTTCCAACAAGATCACCTTCGTGCTCGACGCCATGCTGGGTGTGGTCAATCTCGAGCAGAACAACATCATCAAGCTGTTCTCTGTGATGGCCGTGGTCTTGATGCCGCCGACGCTGATCGCCTCGATCTACGGCATGAACTTCAGGCAGATGCCGGAGCTGGAATGGGCCCACGGCTACCCGATGGCGCTCTTCATGATGCTTGCCGCGGCAATTGTTCCGTACCTGCTCTTCCGCTGGAAGAAATGGCTGTAAGCGGCCTTTCAGAAGGGTGAACGCTGATCCGGATTTGCCATGGTTACCGTGCAAGCTGGCGGCAACTTTTCAGCCGTGTTCTCAATTGCGGTAACGCCAAATTCGTCAAGCTTCGAGCCGGTTCCACCCGCTGTCATCTCTCTGATAAAATTTGAACTGTGCCCTGAACCATTGATCGAAAGTTGTCTGCGATAACGCTGCCCACACGCCGCGAGGGCACAATGGTTGACAAAATTACAACGCGATCGCGCACGGTCATCGACCTCGCCAGCTACCGCGAGCGCGTCGGCGCCCGCGCGCCTGCGATCTCGGTGCGTACATGCCGGCACTGCGGCGCGGTGCTGGCAGAAGGCGAGCGCGAGGAAGAGTGCTCCAGCACGTTTAATGTCGAGGCGGCGCAGCTGCGCTGGCAGGCCGCGCAGATCTTGCGTGAGCTGGTTTGAAGAAGATCGGCCTGCCCCCGATGCGGGCAGGCTACCAAGTCGAGGCAACGACCGGAGACCGCTCCGCGTCACGACCGGTCCCTCGCTTCGTGCCTTAGACGTGCTGGCCGCCGTTGATATGGATTTCGGCGCCGTTCACGTAAGAGCTGGTTTCCGTGCACAGCACATAGATGATCTTGGCGACCTCGTCCGGCGTGCCGAGGCGATGCATCGGGATCTGCTGGTCGACGATCTTCTCGGTACCCGGCGACAGGATGGACGTGTCGATCTCGCCCGGCGCGATCGCATTGACGCGCACGCCGACCCGGCCGAAGTCGGACGCCATTTCGCGGGTCAGCGCGGCCAGCGCCGCCTTTGACGTCGCGTAAGCTGCACCCGCGAAGGGATGCACGCGCGAACCGGCGATCGAGGTGACGTTCACCACCGAGCCCCTCGCGGCCTTCAGCTCGTCGATCAGTCCGCGCGCGATCATGATCGGCGCGAAGAAATTGACGTGGAAGACATGCGTCCAGGTGTCGAGGTCGGTATCGACGCTGCCCAGCCGCGTGCCGCCCGGACCCTTCGGCGAGATCGCCGCATTGTTGACCAGCGCATGCAGCGTGCCGCCTTCGAGCCGGCGGCGGATTTCGCTGATGGCGCGCGAGGTATCGTCGGGGTCAGCAAGGTCGACCTGGATGTGGTCCTCAGGACCTGCGTCCCACGGGCAGTCCTCGGGGAAGGCATGGCGCGAGCAGGTGATGACGCGCCAGCCCGCGCTGGAGAAGCGGATGACGGTCGCATGGCCGATGCCGCGGCTGGCGCCGGTCAGGAGCAGCGTGCGCCGTGGCAGGTTGGAGGTCGGCATGAAAATCCTTCAGGCGTTCGGCGTCACGGATAGAGCCGCGCCTTGCTCCAGGGCTGGTCTGGCGCGTCGCGGCGGAATTCGATGCGGTCGTGCAGGCGGAACGGGCGGTCGTGCCAGAACTCGAAGCGCATTGGGGCGATCCGCCAGCCGCTCCAGCCCGGCGGCCGCGGTACCTCGCCGATCACATGCTTGGCGGCGACCAGCGCAATCGCCTGCTCGAAGGCAAAGCGGCTTTCCAGTGGCTGCGACTGCTTGCTGGCCCAGGCGCCGATTTGAGCCTGCTTGGGTCGCGTGGCGAAATAGGCGTCGGCCTCGGCGTCCGTCACCGGCGTGACGGGCCCGCGGATGCGGACCTGGCGACGCAGCGACTTCCAGTGAAAGAGTAAACCGGCCTTAGGATTTGCGGCGAGTTCACGGCCCTTGGCGCTGGCGATGTGGCTGTAGAAGACGAAGCCGTCGGTATCAAAACCCTTCATCAGCACCATCCGTACGTCGGGCAGGCCGTCGGCATCGACGGTGGCGAGCGCCATGGCGTTGGGGTCGTTCGGCTCGGACTTCACGGCCTCGGCGAACCATTCTCCGAACAGCGCGAAGGGTTCCTCCGCAGCCGTAAAATCACCGGATGTTAACGGTGTTGGGGTTTTGATGGAGGTTGTGTCTGTCATGTCCGGAGTACCGAGTTGCGTTCGCCAGCGTACCAGAGCGCGCTGCAGCCCCGCCTATATAGGACATGGGGACGCATTGGCCTATCGGCGATCCGGCCGTTCGGCACGATGGTTACACTGTTTCTAATCGGCGCCAGCTCCGGCGGCTGCAGCTTTTCCCGCGACGGCATCGGCGGCTTCTTCTCCAAGGGGGAGGAGAACGAGGT
>DATEJC010000639.1:0-3799 GCA_035278345.1 Bradyrhizobium sp.
TGATGAGCCTGATGGCGTGCGCGACGAAGTTCCACGCGATGCTGGCGGCCGCCAAGGGTTCGCTGATCATCGTCAGCTCCACCGCCGCCTATCACTCCACCATGGGCAATCCGTCCTACAATGCGTCAAAGACCGGCGCGATGGGCCTGACGCGCACGCTTGGCGAAGCGTGGGCGGAGGACGGCATCCGCGTCAACGGCATCGCGCCGGGACTGGTCGACACCAAGATGACCAAGGTGACGACGGCAAACCCAAAGCGGCTGGAAGGCGCGCTCGAGCGGATCCCGCTGAAGCGCCTCGGTACGCCCGAGGACATGGCGGGCGCTGCGCTGTTTCTGGCTTCGCCCCTGTCGTCCTATATCGTCGGCCAGACCATCATCGTCGATGGCGGGCTCATTCTATAGGAGAAGGAACCGCTTTCGACCTCGCCGGTTACATCCCGAAGTCCAGAGGGAGTGACACGATGGACAAGGATCGGATCGCCGGCACCACCAAGGATTTTGCCGGCAAGGTTGAAGGTGCGGCAGGCGAACTCGCCGGCGACGCGACGACGCAGGCCTCGGGCCGCGCGCGCGAGGCGGCGGGCGCGGTGCAGAATCTCTACGGCCAGGCCAAGGACGCCGCGCGCGAGGCCGGCGAAGCCGCCAGCAATCTCGCCAAGGATGTTTACGAGAACAGCGGCGAAACCCTCGAGAGCGGCACCAAGGCGGTCGCCAGGACCGTGCGTGACAATCCGCTCGGCTCGCTGCTGATCGCCGGCGGCATCGGTTTTGCGCTGGCGCTGATGATGACGCGACAGTCGCGCCGTCCGCCGCCGCGCTGGCGCTACTACGGCTAGGCCGCGGCGCATGCGCCGGTAAATTCTCGGCTGGGAATCCACTCTCTCCCTCATCCTGAGGAGCGCGCTTTGGGCGCGCTTCGAGGGATGAATGACACGAGCGGGGCCGCATGGTTCGAGACGGCGCTTGCGCGCCTCCTCACCATGAGGGGCTGGCTTTAGCGCGTAGGATTGGCCGGCGGCACTGCCGCCGAGCGGCCGACATTGGTCGGCGGACGCGGCGCTCCCGGCGCAACGTTATTGGCCGGCGGGCGCGGTTGGCCGGGCGGCGGCGCAGCCTGGCGCGGCGCGGGCGTGTTGCCGAAGCCGAAGAGATCGCGCAGCGACGGCGTCGGATTCTGTGCCGGCCGTGGCGGCTGCTTCTGCTGCTGGGTTTGTCCGGGTGGCCCCGGCTGCACCGTTGCCGGCTGGCCAAATCCGGGCTGACCTGGCTGCAGCGGCGGCCGATGTTGCTGCGCTGGCGCTTGCTTGTGTCCGGGCTGCACGACGCTGCTGTCGGGCGCGACGTTCGCGACCGGCGCATCGCCCTTGGCCTGTTCGCGGCCGACTTCGCGGCGCGGCCAGGCGAAATCGTCGGCACGTCCCGCCGGCGGCGCCAGCGCCTCGCCCTTCACCAGCGTGCGCGCGGCGAGGGCGTCGACCGGCGCCGGCCGCGTGCCGGGGCCGCCGAGCAGTTGATCGGTGGCGATGGAAGCGGCGACCAGCGGAACGATCGGGCCCGCCATCGGCCGCGGCGCGGGCTGGCCGGGCACGGCGTTGATGTCAGGCGTCGCCGGCTCGCTTGGCAGCGCGATCGGGCCGGAGCGGCCCGCGAGCAGGCGGGCGATCTCGCGGTCGACATAGTGCGCGAGTTTTCGCGCGCCGGGCTTGGTGAAATACACGCCGTCATAGGAGCGCAGCTGGCGGATCTGGCCTTCGAAGTCGGGGCCCTTCTGCAGCATGCGGCCGGCCTCGTCGACGAAACCGTCCCAGACGTCGACATAGGTGATGCCCGCCTTGCCGGCGCCGTCGCGGTACAGCGCATCGAGGAACAGCATGTCCGAGATGCCCTTGGGTCCGCGGATTGCGGGCAGGCCCACCCACAGCACCGGCACGCCCTTGGACTTGAGGACGCCGATCAGTTCCTCGATCTTCTTGGCATAGAGCTCGACCCAGCGCTCGTCGCGGAATTCGTGGTGGCCGGTGGCGGAGCGCGCGGTCTTCTCCGGCGCGACGATCGAAGGCGCATCGGCATTGTCGGCGCTGTCGACCTCGTCGTCGGCCGGCCTGTCCTCGGGCTTCGCGGCAGCATCCGGTTTGGCGGCATCGGGCTTTGCCGCAGCCTCAGGCTTCGCCGCCTGCTTGGCGTCCTTGGCGCGCGCATCCTTCTTGGTCTTGTCGGCGGGCTTGTCGGATTTTTCCGATGCCGTCTCGCGCATCGGGATGCGATCGTTGAGGCCGAGCATGACGACGATGGCGTCGGGCTTTTCGGTCGCGAGAATCTGCTTGGCAGCGGCCGTCCAGTCCGCCGGCTCGCCCTTGGGCTGATACTTGATCAGGCCCGATGTCGCGCGGTTCTTGCGGATCACGCCCATGTCGGGCCGTTCGATGTAGGCATCTTCCAGGCCATAGGCGAGCCAGTCCGCCATGCCGTCGCCGAGGACCAGCACATAGCGTTCCGGCACGAAATTGGGATCGCGCTTCTCCGGCGGGGGCGCCTTGGAGAAATCCTGCACGCGCTTGGGCTGCTGCGGCTGCTGGAAGGGTCCGAAGAAGTCGCCGCCGAACCAGCCGCCACCCCCGCCCTGGCGCGGCGGCGCCGGGCGCGACCAGCCGCCGAAATTGAAGAACTGCGCCGAGGCGGGTCCGGCGATGCCGACCAGGATAGCAATGGCAACCGCGAGCGCGACCAGCGGGCCGCTCTCGGTCAACACGCGGAAAAATGGCTTTGGCTTTCGCATCCGGCTCGGTCGCAAGGGATTCGGGGACTAACGCCTATAATAGCGGAAAGAGGCCGCACGCGGGCGGATTTTCCCCCATAAACGGGGTGGGCCGCCCGCCCGTCAAGGGCAGAGCCAAATCATTGTTTTTGAACGGTACTTTAGCGATTCTATCGCCCGCGCAGCCGTTCCAACAGCTCAGAGGTGGCGAATCCGTCGGCCGGCAGCCCGGCCGAGACCTGGAACGCGCGCAGCGCCTCCCTTGTCTGCCCCCCGAACTGGCCGTCCGGCGTACCCTTGTAGAAGCCGCGCTGGGCCAGAAGCTGCTGCAGTTCCAGCCGCTCCGTGCGTGACAGCACCCGTTCCTGTCGCGGCCAGGGCTGCACAAAGGGCGGCTCGCCGCGCAGGCGGTCGGCGAAATGGCCGATGGCGAGCGCATAGGCCTCCGCCGGGTTGTATTTCATGATGACGCGAAAGTTCTGCAGCATCAGGAAGCCGGGCCCTTCCGCGCCGGCCGGCGCCAGGAGATAGGCCTTGTCAGCGGGATTGGGATGAGGCTTGCCGCTCGCGCGCTTCACTCCCTGCTGGTCCCATTGCGCCAGCATCATCGCTTTCGCGCGATCCGCCAGCATGAAGTTGAAGCCCTTGGGGATCACGACCTCGTAGCCCCAGCTCGCTCCGCTCTGCCAGCCGTCTTTCTTGAGGTTGTTCGCGGTCGAGGCGATCAGATCATAGGGATTGTCGACGACGTCGCGGCGGCCGTCGCCGTCGGCATCGACCGCATAGCGCTTGAAGGCGGTCGGCATGAACTGCGTCGGCCCGAACGCGCCGGCCCAGGAGCCGCGCAATTGCTCGGGCTTGAGATCGCCGCGATGCAGGATTTCCAGCGCGACGAGAAACTCGTCCCTGAAATATTTTTGCCGGCGCCCGATGCAGGCGAGCGTTGCGGTGGACTGCAACACGCTGCGATCGCCGATTTGCGTCGAGTAGTTGGACTCGATGCCCCAGATCGAGGCGATGATGTAGCGGTCGACGCCATAGG
>DATEJC010000640.1:0-5582 GCA_035278345.1 Bradyrhizobium sp.
TGATCTCGCCGCGATAATCCGCATCGACCGTGCCGGGCGAATTGAGCACGGTGACGCCATGCTTGGCAGCAAGCCCCGAGCGCGGCCGCACCTGTGCCTCGAAACCCGGCGGCAGCGCGATCGCAAGCCCTGTCGGCACCATCGCGTGCTTGCCCGGCGCCAGGATCAGCGGCGTGCCGTCTGGCACCGCGGCGAGCAGATCGAGGCCGGCGGCGTCCGCGCTCTGATAGGCCGGCAGCGCAAGACCCTTGCCGTGCGGCAGCTGGAGAATGTCGACCTTCACCAGCACGCTCACGCTTTGGCTCCGACCTGCGTTGCGATGCGCGATACCAATTCGGTCGCCACTTGCTCCTTGGTCATGACAGGCCAGGAATCGACGTCGATCTCGGCGCCGTCTCGCGTGAGCAGATGGACGGTGTTGCGGTCGCCGCCCATCACGCCGGTGGCGGGCGAAACGTCATTGGCGACGATCCAGTCGCAGCCCTTGCGCTTGATCTTCGCCTTGGCGTTGTCGATCAGGTGCTCGGTCTCGGCCGCGAAGCCGATCACCAGCGGCGGACGCTTGTCTTTCAGTTTCGAGACGGTGGCGAGAATGTCGGGGTTTTCGACAAGCTGCAGCGGCGGCATGCCTGCCGGCGTCTTCTTCAGCTTTTGTCCGCCTTCATTGGCAACGCGCCAGTCGGCCACGGCGGCGGCGAAAATCGCGATATCGGCCGGCAGCGCCGCTTCCACCTTGTGCAGCATATCGCGCGCCGATTCGACGTGGATCACGGTGACGCCCGCGGGATCGCGCAGATCCACGGGGCCAGTCACAAGCACGACATCCGCGCCGGCCGCATGTGCGGCGGCGGCTATCGCAAAGCCCTGCTTGCCGGAAGAGCGGTTGGCGATGTAGCGCACGGGATCGATCGGCTCGTGCGTGGGACCGGCAGTGATCAGCACACGCTTGCCTGAGAGCGGCCGCGGCTTTGGTGGGCGCAGCAGATGTTCGGCTGCGGCGGCGATCTCGGTTGCCTCCGACATGCGGCCGACGCCGGCTTCGCCGGCTTCCGCCATCTCGCCGGCGTTGGGGCCAACCGTGTGCACGCCGTCGCGGCGCAACTGCATGACGTTGCGGCGGGTGGCAGCGTTGTTCCACATCAACGGATTCATCGCCGGCGCCAGCAAGATCGGCTTGTTCGCGGCGAGCAAAATGGCGGTGGCAAGATCGTCGGCATGGCCGTGCGCCATCTTGGCCATCAGATCGGCCGTCGCTGGCGCCACCACGATCAAATCGCAGTCGCGTGCGAGGCGAATATGGCCGGCGTCGAACTCGCTCTGGGGATCGAACAGATCGGTGTAGACGCGCTCATGCGCCAGCGCGCTGGCCGACAGCGCGGTGACGAATTGCTGCGCGGCCTTGGTCAGCACGCAGCGCACCTCGATCTGGCGCTCCTTCAGGCGGCGGATCAGTTCGAGCGATTTGAAGGCGGCGATGCCGCCACCGATGATGAGCGTGACCCGCGGCGATCGCGTCGAGGCATCGGCCGGTATGTCCGGGCGTTCGGCGGGAGCGGGCAGGGACGCTGCCGGCGCCTGGTTCTGCGCGGCCTCGCGCAGAATCACCCGCACCTCATCCTCGACCGAGCGGCCGTTGCGGGCGGCGCGCAGCCGCAATTCGTCGCGGATGGCGTCGTCGAGCTTCCGTATGGTGAGATTGGCCATGGGCGGCCCTCAGAATGGTATCTTATGCTAGCAATGCTAGCACGTGCATGATTGCCTTGCAATCAGAGCTGCCGGACAGCCCAGAGAATTCCGATAAAGGTGGCCGCGATGATCCAGATCGCCAGCGTTCGCCAGCGGTCCTTTCGGGCCTCGGCGCGGCTGAAGGCGGCGATGGTCTCCGGCGACAGCGTCACGCCCTCGCGCACCATTTTCTCCATGTGCTCCAGGACAGTTACCGCGCGGCTGGCCATCATCGGCAGGCTGGCTGCCACCCGGCCGAGCTCGCCCGCCCCGGACAGCGCGCCCTGGATGCGGCCGATTGGCCCGAGATTGCGCTCGATCCACTCGCGCACCACGGGATCGGCGACCTTCCAGATGTCGAGCCTGGGATCGAAACCGCGCGCCACGCCTTCGACCACGACCATGGTCTTCTGCAGCAGGATCAGCTCCGGCCGGGTCTGCATGTCGAACAGGCCGGTCACCTCGAGCAGCAGCGTGAGCAGCTTTGCCATCGAGATTTCTTCGGCGGTGCGGTTGTGGATCGGCTCGCCGATGGCGCGGATGGCTTGCGCGAAATTCTCCACGGAGTGATGACCCGGCACATAGCCGGCCTCGAAATGCACTTCGGCGACGCGGCGATAATCGCGGGTGATGAAGCCGAGCAGGATCTCGGCCAGGAAGCGCCGTTCCTTGAGGCCAAGCCGGCCCATGATGCCGAAGTCCACGGCCACCAGCCGTCCAGTCTCGTCAAGGAAGAGGTTGCCCGGATGCATGTCGGCATGGAAGAAGCCGTCGCGCAGCGCATGGCGCAGAAAGCTCTGGATCACCTTGCGGCCGAGATCGGGCAGGTCGACATGCGCCTGGCTGAGCCGCGCATGGTCGTTCAGCGCGATGCCGTCGATCCACTCCATCGTCAGCACGTTGTGGGTGGTGCGGTCCCAGTCGATGGTAGGCACGCGGAAGTCCGTATCGTCCCGCGTGTTCTCCGCCATCTCGGACATGGCGGCAGCTTCCAGCCGAAGGTCCATCTCCATCGCGACCGAGCGCGACATGGTGTTGATGACCTCGATCAGGCGTAGCCGCCGCGCTTCGGCGGAATGCAGCTCGGCCTTGTGGGCGACGAAGAAGAAATCGCTGAGGTCGCGGCGGAAGCGCGAGGCGACATTGGGCCGCAGCACCTTGACGGCGACCGGATGGCGCGCGCCCTCGCGTATCACCTCGGCGCGATGCACTTGGGCGATCGAGGCTGCGGCAACCGAGGGACCGAAGCTCGCAAAGGCTTGCAAAACAGGCTTTTCCAGCGATTGCGCGACGGCGGCTTCGGCTTCGACTTGCGAAAACGGCGGCAGGCGGTCCTGCAGATTCTCCAGATCGCGCGCCATGACGACGCCGACGACGTCAGGCCGCGTCGCCAGGAATTGTCCGAGTTTCAGATAGGCCGGCCCGAGCCGCGTCAGCGCGCGCGACAACCGCGGGCCGACCTTGGCGCCGGGCCGCTCGACCAGCCGCGCAAGCTTGATCAACAGCTGCGCCGGCGGCGGCACCAGGCTCGGATCGATGACGCCGAACACGCCTTCGCGCGCGAACACGAAGCCGGCGCGGGCAAGCCTTGCGATGTGAGTGGTTGCCGAGATCACAAACGCCAGCCCGAATGCAACGCCACGATGCCGCCCGACAGCCTCTGCCATTTGACGCGCGAGAAGCCTGCGGCGCGGATCATGTCGGCAAAGGCATTGGGCTTGGGGAATTTGCGGATGGATTCGACGAGATACTGATAGGACTCGGCATCACCCGTCACCGCGCGGCCGAGCGGCGGAATGATGCGGAAGGAGAACAGCTCATAGAGCCGGTCGAGGCCAGGCACGTCGACGGTAGAGAATTCAAGGCACAGGAAGCGGCTGCCGGGGCGGAGCACGCGAAAGGCTTCCTTCAGCGCCAGATCGATCTGCGGCACGTTGCGGATGCCGAAGGCGATCGTGTAGGCATCGAAGCTGCGGTCCGCAAATGCCAGCGCCTCGGCATTGCCTTCGACAAAGCTGACGCGATCGTCGAGATGCTGCGCGATCGCGCGGTTGCGGCCGACCTCGAGCATATCCACATTGATGTCGCAGACGGTGGCGCGGAAGCCCGAACCCGATGACTTCGCCGCGCGGAAGGATATGTCACCCGTACCGCCGGCGACGTCGAGCAGATGAAACGGCGCGTCGTTCTTCGGCGGATTGAGCGTGGTGACCATGACGTCTTTCCAGGCCCGGTGCAGGCCTGCCGACATCAGGTCGTTCATCAAATCGTAGCGGGAAGCTACGCTGCGAAACACGTCGTTCACCAGCGTCTGCTTCTCGCCCAGGGGCACGTCCCTGAAGCCGAAATGCGTGGTTTGGTCCGGCCGAGCCATTACACTACTCACTTAAACCTCACCCGGCGGACCATAGCGCGCCGGCCGCAATGGGGCTATCACACGCCCTTCATAAGGTGAATGACTTCCATGCCTGAATTACCCGAAGTCGAGACCGTCCGCCGCGGCCTGCAACCGGTCATGGAAGGCGCGAAAATCCTCAAGGCGGAGGCCCGGCGCAAGGATTTGCGCTTTCCGTTTCAAAAGGACTTTACCGCCCGCCTGCAGGGCCAGACCGTCACCGGGCTCGGCCGCCGCGCCAAATATCTGATGGCGGACCTTACCTCCGGCGACGTGCTGCTGATGCATCTGGGCATGTCCGGCTCATTCCGCGTGCGGAAAGGCGAGCAGAACTCGACGCCCGGCGAATTCCATTATCCGCGCAGCGAGGACCGCGCCCACGACCATGTCGTGTTTTACATGTCATCGGGCGCCTCGGTTGTGTTCAACGACCCGCGCCGTTTTGGATACATGAAGATCATCGCCCGTAACGAGCTCGATGAGGAGCCGCTGCTGCAAGGGCTTGGCCCCGAGCCGCTCGGCAACGAATTCAACGGCGATCTGCTGGCGCGCGCCTGCCACAACAAGAAGACCAGCCTGAAGGCCGCGCTGCTCGACCAGCGCGTGGTGGCAGGACTTGGCAACATCTATGTCTGTGAGGCGCTCTACCGCGCGCATCTGTCGCCGCGGCGGCTTGCCGCAACGCTGTCGACCAAAAAGGGCGAGACCACCGATTACGCGCGGCGGCTGGTGGAGGAGATCCACACGGTGCTGAACCAGGCGATCAAGGCCGGCGGCTCGTCGCTGCGCGACCATCGCCAGACCTCGGGCGAGCTCGGCTATTTCCAGCATTCGTTCCAGGTCTACGACCGCGAAGGCGAAAAGTGCCAGACGCCGCGCTGCGGAGGCACCATCCGTCGCTTCAACCAGAATGGCCGCTCGACCTTCTGGTGCCCGAAGTGCCAGAAGTGATGCTGTGACGGCGTAGCGATGACGTAGGGTGGGCAAAGCGAAGCGTGCCCACCTTCCCAAGCACAGCCAGAATGGTGGGCACGGCGCTTTCGCGCCTTTGCCCACCCTACGATTCTGCGCGATGTTTCCGAATGCCGCGCAGAGGAAAATCGCGACGGCTTGACCGCGCACGCAAGGCCGGGGAACATCGCAGCCATCGCTCCACAGAACGAGAAAAGCAATGGCGATGGGTGGAAATTGGCGCGACCGCGCGGCGACGGTCTTTCAATGCGAGAAGCAGCCGGCCTCTTCCAGTCGTGGCATGGTGGTGAGCAACCATCCGCTGGCATCAAGCGCAGGCGTGGAGATGCTGGCCGCGGGTGGCAATGCGGTGGACGCAGCAATTGCGACGCTGTTTGCACTCAGCGTGGTCGAGCCGATGATGGTCGGCATCATCGGCGGCGGCATGGCGCATATCCGGCTTGCCGACGGCAGCCATCGCTTCATCGACGGGCAGAGCACCGTGCCGTCA